>JAVJVN010000014.1:0-110000 GCA_040221055.1 Rhodothermales bacterium
CCGGTCTGTCTCAAGCCCGAAAGAGGGTCCAGGACGGACGCTGACCCGGCTCTGAGCCACCGGAACGTCCGGGGCGTGGTTCATCACAGACAAATCAGCGATATTGGACACGTCACAAATACGAATCGCTCAGCTTAGGTATCAGTCTTTGAATTAACATCAGTCAGAATGCATGTTGGTTCGCGAATCTACGGCGAGCCATGCCCACCTATCAGAAATCTAGTCGATCCAAGCCACACCCGCATAGTGTAAATCGACCGTTTTTCGGATCGACGTCCCTTCCGTTGCCGAAGTCACTGGTGGCCTAGCGAGTCCGTAGCATTCGCTTGTTATGGCGCGTAATGCTTTGATTCAGGCCAGAATCAGGATTCCAAAAGGAGCCGAACTCCCCAATCTGAAAATGGCATCCACGCTATCCCTCAAGAGCGATTCAATATCGGAAGTAGAGCAATTGCCCCTACGGATCCACACGATGCGCGGAGGAAAGCCACGAACCATGCCGATTTCACTCAGATCGGAGTCCTTGCTCACGATCGTCAACGAGTTCTCTTGCGCGTAGTCCCAGACTTCAAAGTCGGAAGCACTGGCAAGTCCAACTCTCGCAACGTGTTCAGATAGGGGAAATACGTCGGCGAGCCGCTCAACCAACTTTTGGGAGAGATTGTGGTCAAACAGCAGCTTCATGCGCTGGCGGTAACCGTGACGCGCTCCCGTTCAGCCGCATACTCCAAACTGGCAAGAATATCCTCTTTTGACAGAGACGGAAAGTCTTCAAGGATCTGCTCTTGCGTCATCCCTGAGGCCAGGTAGCTCAAAATATCGTACACCGTGATGCGCTGACCCCGAATGCATGGCTTTCCGCCGCGCTTTCCTGCTTCTATGGTAATTCGGTCCAAGTACGACATGGATTCAGAATTGCTGATTATCCGGTTGTAACCTAAAAGCGAGAAGCCTGTTTCAGCCGACCGCGTAGCGCCATAACGGCTGGCGGATTTGCGGCGAGCTAACGCCCACCTACCAGAAAGTAACCGTCCAAGACCAGCAATGCTGGTGGAGCGAGCCCGCAAAATCCGCTTGTTATACGACTTCAGAACAGGTCTTCGTGGGTGCCTGTTCGGACGAGGATCAAGTCTTGACCGGAAACCTGATACAGAAGGAGCCAATCTGCTTCAATGTGAATGTCCCGCACCCCCGCCCACTCCCCCTCAAGCTCGTGATCTCGAAACTCATCAGGTATGGCAGTTTCTTCTGCCAAGAGCTCCACGATGGCCCAGAACAACTCAGGCTCGTATCCAGCTCTGAGCATTCGTTTTAAGTCTGACTCGAACTTCTTGGTGGTTTTGACCGAAAGCATCTATGTGGAGAGCTTGGCTTTCAGGTCTTCAATCGACTTGTAGGAAGTGACTTTGCCTTCCCTGGCGTCTCGAATTGCCTGCTGCGTCTCCTCATTGGGCAGCTCGACAGGAAAGGGAATGCCGCGACGAAGTGATACCTGCTTGTAGAACAGGGCGATTGCTTGGGAAGCCGAAATCCCGAGCTTCTTGAATACAGCCTCAGCCTGTTTCTTATCGGTTGCGTTGATCCGCGTTGAGATGTGAGCCGTCTTTCCCATGGTCATTCACCCTGTGTTCCATTGTCAACACAATGTATATACTCGAGCGTGACGGAAGTTTCAACGACCTGAAGTCGTATAACGTAGCATTCTGCCGAACGTACATCACAGGCAAATGCCATATAGGACGCAGTGTGAACGGCAGGTAAGTATAGACGAATCAGGGAGTACGGGCAAGGCCATTCCGCATAGGATGCGGGTCGCGGCCATATAGGTCTATTCCACCTATCGACGCCACGAGCCCCGTCCCCCAGCCCGCTCTTAAATGTAACCTGGCAGGTTACATTTGAATCGGGCCACAACCCCCAGAAGTTCGGCCCCTCACTCGGCTCCTCATTCCGCCCGAAGTGCCGTCGCCGGATCCGTGGCCACGGTGCGGAAGGACTGGGCGGCGATGGTGACGAAGGCCGCAACGAACACCAGACCCACGGCCGCGACGAAGATGCCGGGCCCGATGGTCGCCTGGAACGCGTAATTCTCGAGCCATTTCCGGGCGAAGACCAGGCCCAGAGGTACGGCCACCACCGATCCCAGGAGAATGAGTCCGGAGAAACTGCGGAAGATGAGCATGACGAGTCCGGCCCGCGATGCGCCGAGTACCCTACGGACGCTCAATTCCTTGGTGCGGTTCTGGATGGACAGCGACGTGAGGCCGAGCAGACCCAGCAGGGCCAGGAAAATGGCGCAGGCCGAAGCCACGTTGATGATGCGCCCCCAGCGCAGGTCCATGGCGTACACACGCTCCATCCGTTCGTCCATGAATTCCCAGGAGAACGGCACGTCGGTCGACACCGATGTCCAGACCGATGCCAGTCGACCCATGACCTCGTCCACCCGGCCCGGAGCCAGGTGTACGTACAGGTACCGGAAGGCATCCGGTCCGCCCACGGACATGATCAACGGCCCGACGTCCTGATACAGGGACTGGAAGCGGAAACTGGAGGTGACGCCGATCACGAGGGGTGAAGGTTGCACCGGATACCAGTCCGGAAGCGGCTTCCCGACCGGGTCTTCCAGACCGAATCGCTCAACGAAAGCCTGGTTCAGGATGACGGCCGCCGAGTCGGATGCCAGATCCGGATTGAAGGCGCGTCCGTCCTGCATGGAAATATCCAGGACCTCCAGAAAACGATGATCGGTATAGAGCTCATCCACCGTCACGCTGGACCCTTCGTAGTCCATGTTGAAGCCCCAGCTTCCCCGGTACCCGAGTGCGTTGCTGGCCAGCGTCATGTCCACGACGCCCGCATCGCCGGCGAGCGCATCCCGGTACCGGTCCCGCGCCTGCTGCCCGTCCAGCCCGTTCAGGTCAATGAGCACCACCTGATCCGTCTCGTACCCGCGATCCTGGTCCCGGACGAACGTGGCCTGCCGGTGCATGACCAGCGTCGCAATAATGAGCACGATGGACACCGTGAATTGCAGGGTCACGAGCCCCTTCGTGAACAGGTTCGATCCGGAAACCCGTACGCGACTCTTGAGGACATCGATGGGGCGGAATGAGGACAGCACGAGGGCCGGGTACGATCCGGCAATGAGCCCGGTCAGGACGACAATCCCCAGCACACCCAGCGGAATGCTCCAGTCCTCCAGCAGCGTGAACGTCAGGGCGCGGTCGGTCAGGTCGTTGAACGTAGGCAGCAGGTACCAGGCCAGCCCAAGCCCGAGCAGCGTGGCCAGTACCGTCATGAAGAAGGCTTCGCCCCAGAATTGGGCCAGGAGTTGGCCACGCACGGCGCCTACTGCCTTCCGGATGCCCACCTCGCGGCTGCGCCGAAGGCTGCGCCCGATGGCCAGCGTCATGAAATTGATGCAGGCAATGAGCAGGATGGCCATGCCCAGACCGATCAGCGTGAACGAATAGGCGGGGTCGCTCGTGTTCGTGAGATACATCTGCGACAGCGGGACGGCCCGCCATGTGGAGGCCTGGACGCCGTCCGGGACGGGCTCCCGGGCCTGCAGCCGCTCCAGGAAATCACCATTCACCTGCGCGAAGTGCTGGAGGAGCGCATGGTCGACCGTTGCGCGGTCGGCATCCGGATGCAGTCGGGCATAGGTCTTCACGAGCGACCAACCGTAGGCGTCCACGGCCTGGGGAAAGCGCGATGGAATCCAGTCCGTGATGGGCGCCAACAGTTCAAACTGGGTGGATGCATTGGCGGGCGGATTCTCCAGGACGGCCACCACATCGTACGTCCGGTACGTCGTGCCGACCCGGACCTCCAGCGAGGCCCCGACGGCCTCCTCGGTGCCCAGGAATCGCTCGGCAGCGGAGGCCGTCAACACAATGCCGTCTCTCTGCGGGTCTCCGGACAGGACCCGGAACGGAAACACCGTGTGGTACGATGGATCGATGAACAGCACATGCGCCTCGAAAATGTCGTCGTCGCGACGCACGAACACCTCATCCTCCCATACCCGCGTGGAGGCGGCCACGCCGGGCACGTCCGCAGCAAGGAAATCCGAGAGCGGAAGGGACAGGTTCGTTTTGCCGGGGCGGTAGGCACCGACGGGGGTGGCGCGCCATTCCTGGATCTGAACGATGTCTTCGTGGCCCTCATGCACCTGGTCGAATGTCCATTCGTAGCGCACGAAGAGCAGGATGAGCACGGCAAGTGCAATGCCCAGCGTGAGGCCGGACAGGTTGATGAAACCCTGGATTTTCTGCTTGTTCAGTGTGCGCAGGGCCAGCGTGGCATAGTTCTTCAGCATGACGGAGCTCCAGCCAAGTGATTGCAGGATGAAAGCGGGCGCGGAGACCAGGACCTGGCGGACGTACCATGCACGGGCGCGTTGCAGCCCGTCCGAGCCGACATACGCGGCATACAATTCGTCGAGATCACCCATGACCTCGTCGCGGTCGGCCGGGTGGACGCAGTATTCCAGGATGGCCCGAAGGATGAAGGGTGGACGCATATTCATGGGGCCCACGCCAATCCGGATACATCACGCCACATCGCATCGTATTCCGCCCGGGCATGTTCGAGGGCCTGGACGCCCTTGGCCGTGAGCCGGTACATGCGCTTGCGGCGGCCGCCACGCTCGGCGGTCGGGTGACCTGTATGCGACCGGAGCAGCCCCGCCCGGGTGAGCCGTTTCAGGGGCGCGTAGACCCCGGCAATGGACCACTCTTCGGACGTGGATTGCTGGAGGTGGTCCAGGACGGATGCCCCGTAGGCATTCTCCTGCAACTTCCAGACCGCCAGCAATATGAGTTCATCGGAACGCGACATGGCGGACATTATGCGAGGCAGAAGAAATAAAGTTGCAGGGTTGCTACAACTCCGTCTTCTTCTTGCCCCGCAACAGGAACATGCCTTCGCGTTTGCTGGTCACGATGACCGTCCCGCTCTCGAAGAACGGATAGGTGCTCCACGCGCCACTGAAGCCCGGACCGTCCAGATACGGCGTCGTATCGAACGAGCCGACTTCCACCGGATGCACCGGATCGGAAATATCCAGGACGTGCATGCCGTACCGGTAATTGGCCTGGTACATGAATCCATCCTTGATGTACAGGTTGTGGGCGCTGGCGGGCATGGATCCCATGAACTCGTTCACCAGGATGGGGTCCTCCAGGTCGGCCAGGTCCCAGATGAGCGTCCGCGTCCGGTCCACGTTGCCGCGCAGCACATCGGCCTCATCATTCTGGTAGAAATAGCGCTGGTCATCGGACAGCCACCCCTGGTGGATGTAGGCCGCCGCGGGCGACGAGGCGGTGGAAAGCGAGACCGGATGGGCCTTGTCGGTGACATCCATGATCTCGAATTCGGCACCGTTGGAATTCAGGCACAGTTCGTGCCCGGTATACCGCTGGTCGGGACCGGTGTACGTCACGCATTGCGTATCGTGCGTGCCGTGATTCCCACCCTTGGCGCATCCCACGAAAACCGGATCCAGCGGATTGTTGATGTCCATCATGTAAAGGCCGCCCCCGCACGTGGGCCGGTCAATGGTATAAGCGAACCCGGTGTCCTCGTTGATGATGACATTGTGCGAGCTCGCAATCCCGGTGTAGTGCACATCCGGCTCGAACAGGGCGGGCGGCTCCGTGACCCCGCGCAGCCGCGTGAGATCAAAGATCTGCAGACCGTGATCGCCCGCGCCGTCCGCCACGATGTAGGCGTGGTTGCGGAAGGTCTTGATGTCCCGCCAGATGGGCGAGGGCGGCGTGCCCCACGGTTTCGGGAGGTCGCCGATCAGGACGGGGCTCAGGGGATCCGTCACATCCACGAAGGATACGCCGTCGGTGCGGGCAATGAGGGCATATTCGCGGCCGGTATCGGGATCGGTCCAGCCCCAGTTGTCATTCACGCGCACACCCCGGGCGTTTTCGGGCGCCCGAAGGTAGTCGTTCGGCAGGAAGGACAGCAGCTCAACTTCGTCGCAGTCGAACGGCCCGATCTTGCCATCCACGCACTGCCGTTCTTCACCCGTGAGGGCGCCCAGCACGTCGGGCGGGCTCAGCATTCGCTGCGGCTCTTCGTTCGGCGCGTACGCGCTCAGGGCACCCGCCTGATGATGCATGCCCGGGGCGGACACGACCACCTGTGGGCCTTCGACGACGATCGTGCTTCCGAAGGCATCGCGTTCGACGGTGCCGGTGAGTTGGATGCGCTCCGGCGTATCGAGCGAGCCGTCGGCGTTTCTGCCCAGCACGAACGCCGAGCCCGTTTCATTGCCGCGCAATGTCGGGGCGCCGACCCAGATGGCCTCGGCGGCATGGGCCACGCTGCTGCCGAACAGGTCACCGGGCTGGCCGTCGGGAAGTTGGATGATGCGCTCCGGCGCCCACGGTTCGTCGCGGCGGCCTTCACGGGCTTGTCCCGTTTGCCGCGTGAAGGAGTAGACCGCGCCCCGCGTACCGTGGGCGCCGGGAGCGCCGACCAGGAGTTGGCCGTTCTCCATGGACAAGGCGCTGCCGAACGATGCGGCAGATTCCGAAAAGAAGGGGAGTACCCCGGTTTCGGTCCAGGTATCGTCCAGGAGCCGGAATTCCGTGACGCGGCCCACGTTCTGGAGGCCGGCCGAGGTGTCATCCCAGTCAGGCGCGCCGACCAGGGCCCGGCCGTCCACCAGCAGGAGGGTGGCCCCGAACCGGTCTTCCGGCGTGGCGCTCGAATGCTGGAAGGCCGAGTGATACGTGAACGAGCCATCGGCTCCGCGCCGGTACGCATGTACGCGCTCTGAAGACCCGGCCAGCAGCCAGTCCTCGTTCAGCGCCAGCGTCAGTCCGAAGTCGGTGCCGCAGTATCCGCGGTGATTGCATTCCGGCTCGAGTCCGGCGGTGCCTGGCCCGGAGACCATGCCGACGTGTCGCCAGCCTGAAGTTGCTCCTTTTTCGAACACGTGGAGAGGGCCGCCCCGCTGGCCAGCAACGAGTGTTGCGCCATGTTTGGCCAGGACCGTGCCGAAACCGTCCGCCCGGGAGGCGTTGGGCGCCGTCAGCCGCTGGACTTCGGCCCACCGCGAGGCCGAGCGCTCGTAGATGTAGACCGATCCTTCGCGGAACGACGTATTGGGTTCGCCCACAAAGAGTTCGCCGCCGTCCAGTACCACCGCCACCCCATACGATCCGGATTGAGCGAGGGTGGTCGCGGGCGTAAAGGCCAGACAGGAAAGGATGACCAGGAAGGCGCAGAAAGCGCGGAAGGCCGGGGCCGTGAATACGACCGGTTGCGAGCAGACGGTGGACACAGTACGCATGACGGGCGGGTATCTGACAGACAGGGGATCCTCGCCAATGTACGCGGCCCAAGTGAGTGCAGCGTGCAGAAGCGTCGTCACCCGCTACCGGTATCCGAACAGCGCAGCGTGCGGGATTGCCGTACCGGTCTGGCCATGGGGCCAGTTCTCGCGATAGAAGGACACTCCGGCCCTTGGAAACTCCGGCGATCCGAACGCATCATCGAGCGTCAACAGTCCACTGCCCGCATGGAATTCGAACATGAGCACCGTGTGCGTCGCTGCCGGACCGGACGACGTGACCACGACCCTTGAGCTGCCCGGGTCCGCTGCGGCCCAATGGGGCTGATAGCCCGGGGTATTGAATCGACTGGCCTCCTTGATATCCGTCGGGTCCGAGATGTCAATGACCAGGATGGTCTCGCTGAACATGACCGGCAGGATCAGGAAATCGTCCATGACCGCGGGCACCGAACAACCTAACAAATCCGGATAATTGAGCGCCAATTCAATGGCAGGTTCAGAAGTATGGATTTCGCTTATACGATACAGGCCGCACATCAGGGTATTCATGATGACGGAACCGTCGTTCATGGCACGACTCTCAAACGGTTGAGCCTCCGCCGGATACTGTTCCGCCCGGCACCGTTCTCCGATTCCCAGCACGCACTCCGGGCCATCGGCAGGTTCGACCCGTGGTACACGCAAGGTGTTCAGCAGGGCCGAATCTGAGAGCCTCCAGATCTGCACCAGATCGGCAGCCTGCTCGGTCGAGATGTTCATGGTCCGGCTGGTCGTGACCAGCCTGTCCAACTCCGGAATGGCCTCGACCGAGTAGGGCCGGATCCGTTCGCCCTCGAATTCCGGATCTGCCGCACTGGTCACGGAAATCAAGTTGGCGTCCGAATCGAATTTGGCGAGTCCACCCGGATTGCCGGGCATGCTTCCATCTCCGTATTGCATGGTCGCAAGCAAATCCCCGTCCGAAAGACGAAGAAAGCTGTGCGGGAAGGAAAAGCCGGGTACGGGAGCGAGTTCGGCCGAAAGAACGGGCGCACCGGGCACCGCCAGGTCAAACAGGAAGGTTCTACCCGACCGGTAGCCGTTGGCGAACAACAAAGCGCTGGTTGGAGCAACAGGCTCGGCATGATGGGGATTCGTTCCGACGGCGCCAGCGGGCGCTGTGGCTATGATCTCCCCGTACTGCGGACTCTCCGGATCCGAATCCAGGACGGCGAGAAAGTCGGTATCACTCGGGCGCTGGTCCAGATCGCCGGCCCAGACATACAGGAGCGGCGCGGGTCCGACGTGAAGATTATCCTCCCCCTCAGACGGAGAATGCCCGGGCGCACACCCGCCCGCCAAAAGCGCCATGCCGAGCAGCAGGGTTCGTCCCCTCATAAGCGAAGTTGATATGCTGGAAACCAGATCGGGGTGATGGTGCGTGGAATGGCAGCAATCTACGCCGACATCCTGAGAAAGAAATATGTCCGGAAGACGGGGCGCAGGTCAACCCGGGAAATCCATAGAACGCTGTCCCGCGTCTTACTCCTCGACTCTGCCCGTCACGTCAAGTCCGATTCAATGGCGGCTCCGTTGATCATCCTGACGGTCGTAACGATCTGTCCCGTATGCCGGGCCGCATGGTCGGCCGCGTGGAACAACAAGCCCAGCACGTTGGAAGGCAGCCGGGCACGGCCCACCAGACGTTCATCTGTCAGGGTCGATTCATCGGTCTGCCGCAACTGATCCAGTGATCGATCAACCACCTGCTTCCAGTTTTCGAGTAGCGTGCTTGCAGCGGGCAGGTCGCCGTGCTGTCCTTGCTCCGCCCGCAGCGCCGCCGTCTGTTCATCCGTCAGTTCCGCTCCCCGAGCGTAGGTGAACAACCGGTCGGTACTTCCCGCGAGATGCCGCAAATGGAATCCAACAGAAGCGGCTCCATGCAGCTGGAACCACAAACGAGACGCCGGCAACTCGCCGAGCGCCTCCTCCACATTCTCGACCGAGTGGACAAGTGCATGCGCTACCGGCTGCAGCAGCGGCGGAATGCCAGGGATGCGTCCCCTGAGCCATGGTGAGGGCAGTGCTTTACCCATGGAATTGGGTCACGTTGATGCTGAAGGTCAGGAGTCCCATTCCATTCACGCGCGTGATGCACCCGCGTAGCCGCCCAGCAGGATCAAAATGGTGGCACCCCCGGCAGCTCCGCCGACGAACCCGGCAACCAATGAAGCAAGCGGCCCAGGAACTCCACCCATCATGACGGAAATGGAATCCGGGGTTGCAAGGCTCATGCTGACGAAGAAAACGGACCCAATGATGGCGTAATTGCCAATCGATCGAATGGCGGCCGAATGGTCAACTCGTGCGAACAATACGTGTCCAACCGCTCCAGCAAGGAGCCCCGCAATCGCACAGAAAAACCCGAACGACAGTGAATACGGCACCCCGGCTTCCCCGAGAAGACCCGTGAGTGCTCCCAATACAAAGCCACCAAAAGCACCAGCGACAGCACGCATGGCACCCAGTTTCGTCGAGTTTGATTCCATTGCATTACCTGTTGGCATTTTATCTCTGTGAGGCTCAAAGTTCAGTATCGGGCAGGTGAATCAGCCTCCCCACAAAGGATACGCGATCACAA
Organism: Rhodothermales bacterium; assembly: GCA_040221055.1. NCBI lineage: Bacteria > Pseudomonadati > Rhodothermota > Rhodothermia > Rhodothermales > Rhodothermales bacterium. The sequence continues at coordinate 9,942 of JAVJVN010000014.1, forward strand.
GTGACGGTGCCAATGGATCAGTTGGCAGCGTCCCGACCGTAGAAATACAACAACAGGTCGTCCAGGAGTGGCCCCCAGTTGTCCCACGTGTGGCCGAACGGGACTTCAATGTATTTCATGGGATACGCCTTGTCCCGCAGGATATCCCGGAAAGCCCGGGTCCGGGCCTCGTTGTCCTGTCGATCTCCGGAAGACATGAAGATGCGCAACGGAAGCCGCGCAGAGTCCGCATAGGCGGGATGGATGTACTGGACAGGATGCGTCGCAGGCGACTGCATGGCAATGCCTTCAATCGAATCGTGGGCGTAGAGGCCAAAACAGGCCGCATTCAGAGCGCCGAACGAGAGGCCGGCAATCGTGCGGGCATTCCGGTCCGCACGTGTTCTGTAGGCGCCGTCAATGGTCGGAATCAGTTCCTCCGTGAAGAACCGGATGAACGACTGGTTGCAGAAGTACTGGGCATTGCGACGGCTCAGGTGCTCATATCCGGGAATCCGTGGATCCAGGAAGACGGCAACAATGGGTTCCATCAGCTCGGCCGTGATCAGGGAGTCCAGGACTGCCGGCATGTTTCCCGTGTCCTTGTACCACGCCCCGTCAGACAGATAAAGCACGGGAAGCTCATCCAACGCATCGTATCCGGGAGGCGTATAGACCCAGTATTGCAGTTCGTACGTCAACACCTCGCTGTGGATCAGTTGCGCATCTGATGTCCTGGACGGCTGAGCAGACGTCGTCACGGACATCGTGACAGCAAGCAAGGCAGAAAGAATCAGAAATCTCATGGGTCGCGTCGTTTATTGCGCTTTCGCTTCTCGCAGCTTGTCGATATCGGCGGACACGATGGCCGGGAGATTGCGACTCACCTTCTCGATATCCCAATCCCACCACGCCAGCTCCAGCAAGGCTTCAATCACGGTATCGGAGAATCGCTGGCGGATGACCTTGGCCGGATTTCCTCCCACGATCGCGAAGGGCGGCACATCGGAGGTCACCACAGAGCGGGACGCGATGATGGCCCCGTCTCCAATCGTCACCCCGGGCATGACCAGGGACTCATAGCCCATCCAGACATCGTTGCCAACAACGGTATCTCCCTTGTGGGGCAGTTCCCCCTGTTGAGGGGTTGCCGTTTCCCACCCGTTGCCAAAAATGAAAAACGGATAGGTCGAAAAACCATCCAGCTTGTGATTGGCGCCGTTCATGATGAACTTCACATCCCGGCCCAATGCACAGAACTTTCCGATAATCAGCTTGTCGCCGACAAACGGGAAGAGATAGAGGACATTGCGCTCAAAATCCTCCGAATCCTCCGGGTCATCATAGTAGGTGTAATCCCCCACGACAATCTGAGGGTTGGTCACAGTGTTCTTGATGAAACACAGTTGACTGAACCCCTCCATCGGGTGGACGGTACGCGGGTCGGGTCCTTTCATTCAGGTCGGGAGTTTGGTGTTGTTATCAATGATTTGCATCCTCCGCACCATTGCCAATACGATCATGATGTATCCGCCAATGAGAAGAGAGAAGATCCACGTCTTGTTCTCGGTGATTACGACATAATCTGCAATTCCGGTCTTCCAGAAAATCCAGTGGTCTCCGAGACGCGAAGCCATGTTGGGATGCCCGGTTTCCAATACGATAATGCCGTCTCCTGATGATCGGTCCATGCGGACGGCCGTGTTCAGCAAATCACCAGAACCGTCGTGACCGGAAATAACGACGCCCTTGCTGTTTCGAGCAAACAGCGTCGGGCCGAGCGCATGAATGCCAATCCCATTATTGAAGGCCTGGGCGGTATACATCTCATCGAGCATCTCCGTCGACAAGACTGGATTGTCGCCAAGGTTGGCCTCGACGAAGCGCACCAAATCCGAAGGTGTGCTGTGTAGCGACGCGGCGGCCAAGGCTGTAAAACGGCGATACGGTTTTGGATTGCCTTCACCATCCAATCGGGTCACGCGCTCCAATGGCGTACTGTCGGACCACTCGAACGTCGATTGATGCATGCCCAGTGGTTGCAGGACATGCTCATCCATATAATCCTGGAACGTCTGCCCGCTCACCTCCTCAACCACCAATTGAAGGAGCGTATAGGCGGCGCCTGAATATCGGTATTGAGTACCGGGTTGCAGGCCAACGATGGCTTTTCCATCTGACCATGGTGCATCTGAAGCTTGAGTCAAGGATGCTTCGATGGTCTGCACTTCTTCGCCTGGGCCGAATCCGGCGTATCCCAGGCCATCAACCAGTCCCGATGTGTGGGAGAGCAATGTCCGGATGGATACGGATTGATTATCGAATTCGCTCGGCGGCAGACTCCAGCGCGTCAAGTACGTTTCGACAGGCACATCAAGATCGAGGACGCCCTCCTGAACCAGTTTCAGTATGCCCCACGCCGTTACCCACTTGCTTACTGACGCCATGGGGAAAATGGCGTTCTCATCCACGGTTTGCGAGTCGGAGTGAAAGAGTGAAGCCACCGGCTGCCCCCGTTCCATCAAAATGAGGGCGAAGTTGTCCACGCGCTCTTCTGCAACAATCTGTTCTACCTCATGGATGAAGGCCTCTGGAGCGTCATTGCTTGTCAACGGCCAAAGTATGGCCCCGGTCGAAACCCCGTACAGAATGGCTCCCGACCAAGCAATGAACAGAAGGAGGGTGAGGAGGATGTGCTTGAAGATTTTCAATGGTGCGCCTGTCCGATGAAGTGATTGACAACCGGATACAAGGCACCCTATTCAACACAAAGTTGCTCACTCGCTTAAGATCCACGACGACCTCCTCGGCATCTTCCCGAGGGTGCATACCGGCTGGGCAATTTGCAGCGAGCTAATGCCCCCTGCCAGAAAGGAACTGGCCTTATGCCAGCACGCCAGAACTGCGAGACCGCAAAATGCGATTGTTCTGCGCCGAAAGAACAGTTGATTTCAGAGTAACTCCTCCCTAAATCTTCTCGCTGTTCGAGGTCGATTAACGTCTATCGAGTGAGGCTTTTCCTGCTCCAAGAAATAGAAATGCGATACTTCCAAATAACATCGCCAATGGAGGAGTCATGGCTTCAAACGTATCCCCGGCCGGAAAATGCACCATTGCCAACGCTATCAAGAAATTCGCGATCATGAAAAGAGATGCTAAACGGATCTTGTAGCCAAGTAAGATGGCCATGCTCCCGAAAAACTGAACGTAAACAGATATTACGGCGCTGACCATCGGTGCAGGAAAACCAAAGTTATCTAGGAAGACCGAAAACTCCACCATCTGATCCCAGCTGAGAATATTGTCAATGACTCCGTAAAAGAGTCTAGCTCCGACAAAAAGCCTCAGTAGCAGTAGTCCCAGATAACTCTGAGATTCGAGAATGCGTTCTAGTGCAAATATTATTTTCTTCATGACTGGATCCTGGGTATCAGAGAGTGCAGAACTGGTATTCTGCCGAACGCGCACCATTGGTCACCGGTACGCAGGACGCTGAGCGGTCGACAGCCAAGTATAGACGAATCCATCAGTTCCGGCAAGGCCATTCCGCACAGGATACAGGCCGGTTCCACAAAGGACCATTCTCAATAGTGCACCGACGGACCTCAGAAGCAATCCTGCCAATCGAGGGCCATGTGGATGAGCAGGCCGAGTCCCACCAGATGCACGACCCGTGCCGAAGCAGGCAGTGTCTGTTGACCATCAGGCTCCGGGCCGGTCGCCCGACGTCCCGTAAAAAGGGGCACCACGAAAAGCGCTGCATATACAATAATGGCCGGAATCGTGTGCAGCGGGTGGAAACCGATGGAACAGCGTGTGGGATCGTAGATCGGATTGGCCAGCAGGTGATCCAGGTCCACCAGCATGGTCGCAATCAGGATGAACACGGTATTCTGCCATCGCCCGCGATAGAACAGGGCGGCAACGAACATCGGGATCAGGAAATGCAGCGCAATGTGGAGCATGGCAGGGGATCAGGAGTGTGCGGATGCCGAGCTCAAGGCCTCATATCCGTTCGATTCGTCGTGCATGGTGCGTTCTAAATGTAACCTGCCAGGTTACATTTATCCTGAAAACAACCCACCCTCATCCGCCGGCGGCCGCGTCAGCCCGAAGTGCTTGTACGCCATCGGTGTGGCGGTGCGGCCGCGGGGGGTGCGTTCAATGTAGCCTTCCTGGATGAGGTAGGGTTCGTAGACTTCTTCGATGGTGCCGGCGTCTTCGCCGACGGAAGCGGACAAGTTGTTCAACCCGGTCGGGCCGCCGCGGAATTTCTCAATGAGCGTCAACAGGATCCGGGCGTCCATGTCGTCCAGGCCTTCACGGTCCACGTTCAGGGCGTTCAGGGCGTGGTCGGCCACGTCACGCGTAATACGGCCGTCGCCCTCGACGTCGGCGAAATCCCGGGTGCGGCGCAGCAGCCGGTTGGCAATCCGCGGCGTGCCGCGGGAGCGCCGCGCAATTTCAATGGCGCCTTCGTCCGAGATGGGCTGCTTCAGGATACCGGCCGAGCGGCGCACGATGTCGGTCAGCACATCCGATGTGTAGTAGTCGTACCGGAAATCAATGCCGAAGCGGGCGCGCAGCGGCGAGGTCAACAAGCCCTTCCGCGTGGTGGCCCCCACGAGCGTGAAGGGCGGCAGCGTGATCTTGACGCTGCGCGCGCTGGGTCCCGAGTCAATCAGGATATCGATGTGGTAGTCCTCCATGGCGGCATAGAGGTACTCTTCCACCACGGGCGAGAGCCGGTGGATTTCATCGATGAACAGCACGTCGCCTTCGTTCAAGTTGGTCAGCAGCCCCGCAATGCTGGCCGGCTTGTCGAGCACGGGACCCGAGGTGGTCTTGACCTGGGCGCCCATTTCCGAGGCAATAATGTAGGCGAGGGTGGTCTTGCCGAGCCCCGGCGGACCGGACAGCAATACGTGATCCAGGCATTCGCCCCGGCGGCGGGCGGCCGTCATGAAAATCCGCAGGTTGTCCTTTATTTGCTGCTGGCCGATGAAATCGTCCAGGGTTTTGGGTCGGAGCGCCTTTTCGACGTCCTCTTCAACCGGAATGGCATGCGGAGTGGTAGCGCCGGATCGTTCGATCATGGAAACTTGATGCGCTGTGTGGTCTGGAAAGTTGACATCGGGCGGGCTGTGGTATAGAATACGGCATCATGTTTGTAGTGCCATGCTTCTGATCGACAACATACTCATTTCAGACGATCTCGTCGACGCCCGGTTCTGTTGCAACCTCGGGGCGTGCCATGGGGCATGTTGTGTCCAGGGCAACTCGGGCGCTCCGCTCGAAGAGGACGAGCGCGCAAGGGTGGAAGCGGCCTACGAAGTGGTCAAGAACGACCTTCGGCCGGAGGCGCGCAAGGTCATTGATCGCAAAGGCGTGTGGGAGGAAACCGGAGACGGGCAATACGCCACCACGTGCGTCGGCCAGGCCGAGTGCGTATTCGTGACCTACAAGGGTCCGGTAGCCATCTGCTCCATCCAGAAAGCCTACCAGGAGGGGCGAACCGACTGGGAAAAGCCCATCTCCTGTCACCTGTATCCCATCCGCATCCAGTCGCTCGGCGACATGGACCTGCTGAATTACGAACAGATGGACATGTGCCTTCCCGCCGTGAAAATGGGCGAGCGCGACGGTGTCTATCTGTCCGACTTCCTCGCTGCGCCGCTTGCCCGCAAGTACGGCGAAGATTGGGTTGAACGATTCCGCGCCGTGTGCGACGATCGACGGTCATGCTGAATCTGCAACAGAGACAATCGCTCCAGCAGCGCCTGTCGCCCCAGCAAATCCAGTACATCAAACTCCTTCAGCTGCCCACGCTGGCGCTGGAGCAGCGGATAAAGGCCGAAATGGAGATCAACCCCCTGCTCGAAGAGGGGGAGCCCGAGGACGAACTGGATGTCGTCGAGGAGCCGATTTCCGAGGATGACCTCCAGGAAGACGAGCGCGAGCTCGAGGACGAATACGACTGGGAGGAACTGCTGGACGACGGGGATGACCTGTACGGCTACAAGGCCAAGGTGGACCACAGCCAGGAGGACGATACGCGCGAGTCGCCCATGCCGTACCAGTCCACGATGGCCGACAAACTGGAGGAGCAGCTCACGTTCCTGGACCTGTCAGACGAAGACATGCTCATTGCCGATCAGATCATCGGCTCCATCGACGAGGACGGCTACCTGCGCCGCCCGCTCGAATCCATCGTGGATGACATTGCCTTCAATCACGGGTTGCTGCTGACCGAGCAACAGGTGGAGGAGGTCCTGTATCGCATCCAACGGCTGGATCCGGTGGGGGTCGCGGCGCGCGACCTGAAGGAATGCCTGCTCATCCAGCTTGAAATGCTGCCGGAGCGCATCCCCGGCAGGGATACGGCCATCCAGATGCTCCAGAAGGCGTACAAGGCCTTCACCATGAAGCACTTCGACCAGATCCGCCGCCGCCTGGGATGCGACAATGAAGAGCTCAAGGAAGCCTTCGATCTCATCCAGCGCATGGACCCCAAACCCGGCGAAGGAGAATTCTCGGCCGGCGAGAACTACATCACGCCCGATTTCACGGTGCGCTATGAGGACGACGGGTTCATCATTTCGCTGAACGGCGCCAACGCCCCGGAGCTGCGCGTATCGCGCCACTACCAGCACATGCTGGAAGAAGTGGTCACGGACAAGAAAAAGGGCCGCGACCGCTACGACGCCGAGACCAAGAACTTCCTGAAGTCGAAGTTCGAGTCCGCCCGCTGGTTCATCAACAGCATCAACCAGCGCCGCCAGACCATGCTGTCGGTCATGCATTCCATTGTCGACAAGCAGCAGGCGTTTTTCCAGATGGGCGAGGGGCATCTGCGCCCCATGATCCTGAAGGACATAGCCGAGGACATCGGCATGGACATTTCCACCATCAGCCGCGTAGTCAACGGGAAGTACGTGCAGTGCGACTTCGGGGTGTACGAGCTGAAGTACTTCTTCTCTGAAGGTCTGACGACCGAGAGCGGCGAGGACGTATCGAACAAGGAAGTGAAGGCCATCATCGACGGCATCATTTCAGAGGAAAACAAGAAGAAGCCCCTTTCGGACCAACGGATTGCAACCATGTTGGAGAAAAAGGGGTTTCAGATTGCACGCCGTACCGTGACCAAGTACCGGGAGCAGCTGGGCATCCCCGTTGCCCGCCTCCGCAAAGAGATCATACTCTCCTGACCCATTCCAGCCAAGCCCTACTGTTGTGACTGAACTCGAAGCCTGGTTCGCCCCCTTTCGCGAGAACACCATCGGCATGGATGCCACGTTCGATTCCCCGTACGGGACGCAGCGTGTGGTCTATGCCGACTGGATTGCGTCGGGGCGGCTGTACCGGCCCATCGAGCAGCGCCTGTCGGAAATCATGGGCCCGTGGGTGGGCAACACGCATACGGAGACCAGTATTACCGGCACGTCCATGACGCTGGCCTACCACGAGGCGCGTGCCATCATCAAGCGCCACGTGAACGCGGGCCCGGGCGACGTCATCATTGCGAGCGGATCGGGTATGACGGGGGTCATCAACAAGATGCTGCGCATCCTTGGGCTGCGCGTCCCCGAGAAGGTGCAGGACTGCCTGTCCATTCCGGTGGAGCGCCGCCCGGTGGTGTTCCTGACGCACATGGAGCATCATTCGAACCAGACCACGTGGCTGGAGTCGCTGGCGGACGTCGTCGTGCTGGACCCGGATCATGATGGTCGATGCGCCACGCAGCACCTGCGCCGCGAGATCGTGAAGTACGCCGACCGGCCGCTCATCGGATCGTTCACGGCGTGCTCGAACGTGACCGGGGTGCGGACGCCGTACCACGAGCTGGCGCGCATCATGCACGAGCACGGGGGATTGGCGTTCGTGGATTTTGCCGCGAATGCGCCCTACGAGCCCATGGACATGCATCCGGAGGATCCCATGGAATCGTTGGATGCGATCTTCTTCTCGCCGCACAAATTCCTGGGTGGTCCCGGATCGCCGGGTATTGTGGTGTTCGATGCGCGGCTGGACTCGAATCGCGTCCCGGATCATCCCGGCGGGGGCACGGTCAATTGGACGAATCCCTGGGGTGAGCACACGTTCATTTCCGATATCGAGGACCGGGAAGACGGCGGAACGCCTCCGTTCCTGCAGACCATCAAGGCGGCACTGGCCATCCGGTTGAAGGAGGCCATGGATCCGGAGAAGATCATGATGCGCGAGCACGAACTGCTCGAGATGGCCTTCCCGCGGATGCGCGCCATTCCGGGTCTGCATCTGCTGGCCGATGCAATCGAGGACCGGCTCGGCGTGTTGTCGTTTTATGTGGACAATGTGCACTACAACCTGATCGTGAAACTGCTCAACGACCGGTTCGGGGTGCAGGTGCGCGGCGGATGCTCCTGCGCCGGCACGTACGGCCATTTCCTGTTGCACGTGGACAAATCCACGTCTCATGCCATCACGGAGCGGATTGATCGTGGCGATATGTCGCTGAAACCGGGCTGGGTGCGCTTGTCGCTGCATCCGACCATGACGAACGAGGAGCTGGAGCACGTGCTGTCGGCGCTCGAGGCGGTGGTCCGGAACGTGGACGAATGGAAGCAGGATTACCGTTACGACCCGTCCACGAATGAATTCACGCACGTCACGGCCGTGGACGGCACGCACGCCCGCGTGTGCTCGTGGTTCGATATGGAGCCCGCCCCGGCGACGGCCTTCTAGGAAGGGAATACCGGGAATCCGGAAAAAATGTCCGTTAGTTCAGGGGTCATGTGCGTCCGGCAGACGGGTCCCGACCGGGCGCCCAGTGCGCTCCTGAGCGGTTCTATCAGGGGTTTTTGGCGTGTATCGGGTCGGATTGAGGCCATAAATCGGTCCCCATGTAACTTCGGAAGGGTGATTCCGTCCAGTTATGACACGGATATTTTTGTGTCCCATCCCAGAACGGCCCGGTATTTGTAAAGATTTCGGGCAGGACACCAACCGTCACCAAACTGCTACTGCCATGAACACCGCCTTCGACAACCTCTTGGCCCGCTACCTCAACGGACAGATCGGCGAACGCGTCTGGTCGCGTCTCATGCGGACCTTCGACTTTTCTGGCATGTCGACACACGAAAGGGAGGCCTACCTTCGTTTCATGAACGACGTGGCTCCTGAAGGCGGCCTGCAACTGAAATACGTGCCTCGCACGGCGGAGCTGTCCAACATCCTCCAGGACATCCGCTTCTGAAACTGAAGACCGAAAAGCTACCTCCTAAAGCTTCAGCGACCTTGTAAAACTGTGGTGGGTGGGACAAGGTCGCGCTCTTCAGCCCCTGAGGGGGCGGGCCTCCCGGCCCGCCCCCTCTTTCTGTTGGTGGGGGGTGGCAGCGAGGGTAAGGGTCGCCGCCAGGGGGTTGTGGCGAAGTGCGAACACGCCATAGTTAAGAAAAAGCCGAAAAACTTGAATAGTGATTCGGCCAAGTCAAGGTCATGCTTCTGCAATCATCGGCATGTCGTGCTGGGCGTCGGCCTCCCAGACGGCGACTTCGCTGCCAATCCAGCCGACGGTGACGGCGGCGCGGGCGAGCATGAGGAGCTGTTGGACAAGAAAAGCCAGGACGAGCCCGCCCATCCGGAGGTCCAGGCCCGCCGCAGCGAACAAGGTGACGATGGCGGCAAGCATCCACACGATGTAGACGCCGTTGGCCCGGGACGACCGCACGAGCCAGGCGAATCCAGCCGACCAGGCGGATCCCACGGACTGCCCGCCCAGCACGAGCTCAATCCGGGCAAAGTCGTGCGCCATGTCCAGCATGGCGAAGACGAACAGGACGAGCAGCGGCAGGAGCGCCACGTTCACCCAGTACGCGCCGGCAGGACCGCTGAAAATCAGGTTGGCGGCCAGCCCGAGCAGGCCGATGGCCACGAATCCGACGAGCATCATTCCGAGGAACAGCCCGCCCAGCAACACGGCCCGGAAGCCGTATCGACCGATGCCCGTCCAGAAGGACCCCTGGGCGCCGCGGGACAGCGCGTGGGCGAGGCCCGTGAGCGAGAGTACGTTCCAGATGAGGTAGATCGGAACCACCCACAGCAGTTGAGCCAGCATCGTGGCCACGAGGTCCGGTGAACGCGTGAAGATGTCTGCCCAGAGTGCCGGGTCGAAGGTGGTCGCGAGTTCTTCGGAGAAACCGGATTCCGAAACGGCGTTGCCCAGCACGACGAGCAACGGGATGGAAATCACGAGGGCGACCAGCAGGTTCAGGCCATAGATGAGCCAGGCCAGCCCGGGCCGGCGGCGGATGGCGTCCACGCCGAGCGCAAGGGGGGAGGCGGGACGGCCGGAAGGGTCGGGTTCGGAGTAGGGTGCCATGGAAATCAGGAAGGGTTAAAGCAGCCCGCTGGCCAGGAAAAGAAAACGTTGTACGAACGCCATGTACCGGAGTTGGGCCCGCCGGGCGAACGTATTGTCGGCGGCAGAGGGCGTGACCATCCGGTTGTTGAGCTTGTTGACATCGAGCCACACGACCCCGTCCGGGTCCAGATGGGCTTCGACAATCCGTTCACTTCCGGGAAAGTGCAGCGTGGTCCACCGGGACGCGCCGTCCCAGGTCCGCTCGGCGGTCGTGCCGTCCGCGAACGTCACGCGGAGCCGCTGCGGGAAGACCCCGTCCTCCCGGCGCTCCAGGCGGACCGACTGGGCCGTGATGGCGTCCACCCGGTAGTCCACGACGGCCGTACCGTAGACATACGGTTCAAAGAACCAGTCGAATGACTCGCCGGTCACGTCTTCGAGCGTCTCCTGCAGGTCCCGCGTCGTGGGATGCCCGAAGCGCCAGCGCTGGTAGTATGTCTGCAGGAAGGCCTGCATGCGCTCCCACCCCAGGTATCCTTCGAGCGTGTTCATGACGGTGGCCGGCTTCGCGTAGGAGGCCTTTCCGAAATCGCCGTACGGATATTCCCACGAGCGCGCATAGAGCGGCCCCCGGTTCGGATTGCTGAGCGTGTAGGAAAGCCGCTGGAAGTCCCGGTCGCCGATCCGCACGCCGGCGACCTCCAGGATGGATCCGTCGGGCCACTCGGTATCCATGATGCGCGATTCCACGTAGGAGTTCATGCCCTCGTCCAGCCAGGCTTCTTCGGCTTCGTTCGATGCGAGCATCCCCATGAAATACTGGTGGCCGAACTCATGGATGATGACCAGCTCGAGCGGCCTCACCCATTCGGGCAGTCCGTATGCCGTTCCGGCCGTGATGAGCGTCGGGTACTCCATGCCATTGGATCCGCCGAGCCCGTCCACGACCGTGAGCGTCGTGTAGGGATAGGGCCCGATCCAGTCCGCGTAGTACTGCAGAGCGACCTTCGTGGCCGCCAGGTGGCGCTCGGCCTGGGCGGCGTGGCGCGGTTGGAGCAGGAGCCGGATGTCCACATGCTCCCACCGGTCCTCGTGTTCGATGAAATCCGGGCTGGCGGTCCAGGCGAAATCGTGCACATCGTGGGCCACATGCCGGATGACCCGCAGGCTGTCTTCCATGCGATCCTCCACGCGCAACCCCGTTGCGCCCACGGCATGGTCGGCCGGTACGCGCATGGTCACGTCGTACGTGCCGAAATCGGCATAGAACTCGCTGTTGGCGTGGAACTGATGCGTGCTCCAGGCGCCCCGGGGCGCATCCTCGGGGACGTACCGCTGTCCGGGGATTTCATACACGCCGAGCTTCGGAAACCACTGGGCCACCATGAAGAACGGGCGCCCGGAATCGCCGGTTTTCCAGCCCGTCCGGGCCACGATTTCGGGCAGCCGGGAGGTGAAGGACAGGTCCACGGCAATGGTTTCGCCGGGCGCAACGGCGCGCGGCAGCGTCACGGAAATCACGGTGCTGTCGGCCACGTTGCCGTCGTCCGGCTGGATGAACCGGATGGCCGGCATCAGGTCGGCGCCTTCGAACGTGAACGCCGTGATCCGGACGCCGCCCCAGGGGTCCTGGCCGCTGGCGCTGAAGCCCCGGTGGGCACCGCCGCTTTCCCGCATGAACGTCGATTCGTTGTTGCTGAACGCGTTCAGATAGAGATGGAATTGGAGTTCATCCACCGGCACCGCATCCCTGTTGCGCCACGTAATGCGCTCTGCAGCGCGCACGGTGCGGGATTCGGCGTCGAGCGTCGCATCGATGGTATAGGACACGACCCGGTCGCTGAGCGGCTCGGAGGAGGTGGTCTGGGCGGCGGTCGCGTGGGTGAGGGATGCGGCAACCAGGGTGGCCAGGAGGGCGGCCAGAATGGCGGGCGTCCGGATGATGCGCGGAAAACCTATCATGTTCGTGCTCGTTCGCTTTGCACCCAGTATACAGAACACATGCGACACGAAACGCGTCACGTCAGCCTCTGCGAGGTCGGACCCCGCGACGGCTTCCAATTCGAATCGAAACCCATTCCGACCGAGCGGAAGGTGGAATGGATACGCCGCCTGGCGGCGGCGGGCCTGCCGCGCGTGCAGGTGACGTCGTTCGTGCACCCCGGGCGGGTCCCCCAGATGGCCGATGCGGATGAGGTGGTCGCCGGTGTGGCCGGGCTTCCGGCCGTGGCTACCGGGTTGGCGCTGAACCTGAAGGGCGTGGAGCGTGCCGCAGCGTCGGGGCTGCATTACGTGGATTTGAGCATTGCCACGAACGAGCGGCACGGCCGGGACAACGCCAACATGTCGGTGGAGGAGGGCGTGGAGCAGGCCTTCGTCATGGTCCGCCGCGCCTGGGAGCTCGGATTGGAGGTCCAGATGGGGTTCCAGACGGTCTGGGGCTACGGGCAACCGGGCGACACCCCTATGGAACAGGTGGTGGACTTGGCGCGGCGCTTCGCGGCGCTTGCCGGCCCGGACGGTCGGCGCCTGGAGTCGATGTCGCTGGCCGACTCGACGGGCATGGCCAATCCGGCGTCCATCCGGCGTGTGGTGGAGGCTGTTCAGGCGGCGGTCCGCGAAGGGGTCCCGGACGAGAACGCCGTCCCGCTGGTGCTCCACCTGCACGATACGCGGGGGCTGGGAGTGGCCAACGTGATTGCCGCGCTCGACGCAGGCGTCCGGCGGTTCGATACGTCGCTCGGGGGACTCGGCGGTTGTCCCTTCATCCCCGGTGCCACGGGCAATGTGGCGACCGAGGACGTGGCCTATGCCCTGCGCGAATTGGGGTGGGTGACGGGTGTGGACATCGGCGCGGTATCCGAGGTGACGCGCGAGGTGGCCGCGTTCCTGGGGCGTCCGCTCAGCGGCCGGGTGTACGGTTTGGACGTCGCGCGTCAGGAATAGGCTTCCATCGGCGGGCAGGAGCACACCAGGTGGCGGTCGCCGTGCGCATCGTTCACGCGGCGGACGCTTGGCCAGAACTTGTACTCGCGCGTCCACGGGGCCGGGTAGACCGCTTTTTCGCGGCTGTACGGCTTGTCCCAGGTCTCGGACAGCACGAGTGCCGCCGTGTGGGGAGCGTTCGCGAGGGGGCTGTCTGCGGAGGCGACCGCACCCAGTTCGACTTCCTTGATTTCCGCGCGGATGGCCATCATGGCCTCACAGAACCGGTCGAGTTCGCCCTTGTTCTCGCTCTCGGTGGGTTCGACCATCATGGTGCCGACGACCGGCCAGGACATGGTCGGGGCGTGGAATCCATAATCCATGAGCCGTTTGGCCACATCCACTTCGGTCAGGTCGGTGTGCTGCCGGAGCAGGCGCAGGTCCATGATGAATTCGTGCGCGACGAACCCGTTGCGGCCCGTATACAGGATGTCGTAGTGGCTGCGGAGCCGGTGGGCCATGTAATTGGCGTTCAGGATGGCCACCTGCGTGGCCTTCTTGAGACCGTCCGGCCCGAGCATGGCAATGTAGGCCCAGGAAATGAGCAGGATGGATGCGCTCCCGAACGGCGCGGCCGCAACCGGGCCGAGCTGGAGGTCCGGCATGCCGTCTTCGCGCGGGGATACCACCGGGTGGTCGGGCAGATACGGCGCAAGGTGTTCGGCGACGCAAATGGGGCCGACGCCGGGACCGCCACCACCGTGCGGGATGGCGAAGGTCTTGTGCAGGTTCAGATGGCACACATCGGCGCCGATGTCTCCCGGGCGGCACAAGCCCACCTGGGCGTTCATGTTGGCCCCGTCCATGTAGACCTGGCCGCCATGCTTGTGGATGGTGGCGCAGATATCGCGAACGGACTCCTCGAACACGCCGTGCGTGGACGGATAGGTGATCATGAGCGACGACAGGTGGTCGCCGGCCTCTTCGGCCTTCCGCGTCAGATCCTCGACGTCGATGTTGCCGTCCTCATCGCAGGCCACGACCACCACGTCCATGCCCGCCATGACGGCGCTGGCCGGGTTCGTGCCGTGGGCCGACGACGGAATGAGGCACACGTTCCGGTGGCCTTCGCCCCGGTGTTCGTGGTACGCGCGGATGACCAGCAGTCCGGCATACTCACCCGATGCGCCTGAATTCGGCTGCAACGAGGTGGCGGCAAAGCCCGTGATTTCAGACAGCCACGTGCGCAGTTCGGTCATCATTTCCCGGTAGCCGGCCACCTGGTCGGCGGGAGCGAAGGGATGGATCTGGTTGAAATCCGGGTTCGTGATGGGCATGAGCTCCGCCACGGCATTCAGCTTCATGGTGCACGATCCGAGCGGAATCATGCTGCTGGTCAGCGACAGGTCGCGTGTGGACAGCTTGTGCATGTACCGGGTCAGGCCGGCCTCGGACTGATGCTCATGGAAGACCGGGTGGGTCATGAACTCCGTGGTCCGGGCCAGGGGGCCGGTGTACCCGGACGCCATCTGCTCGGCGCGGCCGCGTACGTTGGCGCTTATGCCGAACGACCGGAAAATGGCCACCATGTCGTCGGTCGTCACCGTTTCGTCGAGCGTGACGCCCACGCTTCCGTCGGCGTACATGCGGAAGTTCATGCCGGCCTGCTCACCGGCCTGTTTTACGTGCGCAGCGTTGACACCGTCCACGCGGAGGGTATCGAACCAGGATGCGTGACGTACCGTCAATCCGGCTTCGCGGAGGCCTTCCGCCAACAGGCGGGTCAGGTCATGGATGCGCGTCGCTATCCGGCGCAGGCCATCCGGACCATGATAGACGGCGTACATGCCGGCAATGACGGCCAGCAGGACCTGGGCCGTACAGATGTTCGACGTGGCCTTGTCGCGGCGGATGTGCTGCTCGCGGGTTTGCAGGGCCATGCGCAGGGCCGGGTTGCCGTCGGCATCGATGGTGACGCCGATGATGCGGCCCGGGACCTGGCGCTTGAACGCCTCGCCCGTGGCGAAATAGGCGGCATGGGGACCACCGAAGCCCATGGGCACGCCGAAGCGCTGCGTGGAGCCGACCACCACGTCCGCACCCCACGTACCGGGGGCTTCCAGGAGGGTCAGGCTGAGCAGGTCCGCGGCCACGACCACGTGTGCACCGGCCGCGTGGGCGGCGTCGCAGAAGCTGCCGTAGTCCTCGACGCTGCCGTCCGTCGTCGGATACTGCAGCAGGGCGCCGAACACCCCGTTGTCGAAGGTGAAGGTGCGATGGTCGCCGACCACGACTTCAATGCCGAGCGGAATGGCGCGCGTTTCAACGACCGAGATGGTCTGGGGATGGCAGGCCTCGGAAATGAAGAAGCGTTCCTTTCCGCTCCGCCTGGAGGAACGGTGGAGCATCATCATGGCCTCGGCGGCGGCCGTGCCCTCGTCCAGAAGGCTGGCGTTCGCAATCTCCATTCCGGTCAGGTCGATGACCATGGTCTGGAAATTCAGCAGCGCCTCAAGGCGACCCTGGGCGATTTCAGCCTGGTAGGGCGTGTACTGGGTGTACCAGGACGGATTCTCCAGGATGCCGCGCTGGATGACCGGCGGCGTCACAGTGCCGTGATACCCCATGCCAATCCACGACCGGAAGCGCCGGTTGCGACGGCCGAGCTCGGCGGCCCGGTCCAGCAGTTCCCGCTCCGACAGCGCCTGTGGCAGCTCCAGGTCCCCGTCCATCCGGATGGCGGCCGGAATGGTGCTGGCCACCAGTTCCTCCAGGGAGGACAGGCCGAGGGCCGTCAGCATTTCGGTGATTTCAGCGTCCGACGGACCGATATGGCGATCCTTGAAGAAGTCCGTTGAAGACAGGCTGACAGCCATGGGCGTAGGGGAAAGCGGGTGGACAGGAATCGATTCGGAACGACCGAGCGAACAGGGTCAGCCGCATGAACGCCGGCATGCCGGTAAAGTACGCGGCGGCAGTTTCAATTTTGCTTGAAACCGGGGTGGCCGCGTTCAGGCGGTTTCCGCCTCGCGGAGTCGGGCCAGTGCCTGGCTGGCCGCGTCCTGCTCCGCCCGTTTCTTGCTGCGCTCCGTGGCCCGGCCGAATTCCTCCTCTTCCACGAACACGGCCACTTCAAACAGCTTGTCATGGCTCGGCCCGCTTTCGGCCATCACGCGGTACACCGGTTGGGGGCGCCCGTGGGCCTGAAGATATTCCAGCAGCGCGCTTTTGTGGTTGTGCCGTTTCGCGGCCAGATCGCGCAGGTCGGGTTTGTTCAGGAGATGCTTCTGGATGAACGTCCGGGCCGCGTCCATCCCCAAGTCCATGTACAGGGCCCCGATGACCGCTTCGAACCCGTCGGACAGCATGGAGTCCGATGCCTTCACGTGTTCATTCGACACGCTGTCGCTGGTCTGCAGGTAGCGTTCCAGATGGATGGTACGGGCACTCGCCGCCAGGGACTGTCCGCTGACCAGCTTGGCCCGGAGCCGGGTCAGCCAGCCTTCGGCTTCGTCCGGGAATTCCCGGAACAGATGGTCCGCGACCACGAATCCGAGCACGGCATCGCCCAGGTACTCCAGCCGTTCGTTGCTGTCCAGGTGGGCATCGTTGTCCCCCCGCATGAGGGACCGGTGCCGCAGGGCCTGCTGGTACAGGGATGGGTCCTGGATGGCATGACCGACCAAGCGTTCGATGTCTGCCCGGTCGACCGGTTCACCATGGGAACGTGGCGGAGTGGGATGGCCCGCACGCTCGTTGCCGGGCGGTTCAGCGGGGCGTTTCAGGATGCGGTCGAACAACCCCATCAGGCTCCTCCGCGGAGGTGCTCATGGACACTGAGGGCAATGCGTGCGCCGAGCGCAGCCGACGCCGCGTGGTCGTCCACGCCCTCCACCAGGATGACCAGGACATACGGTTCCGCATTGGGGGGATAGACAATGGCCGCATCGTGGTTGATGCGCGTGATCTGGCCGGTCTTGTGTGCCACCCGGACATCCGGCGGCAGGCCGGCCGGAATCATGTCGTTGAACCGCTGATCGAACAGGATCTGACGCATGGAGGCGTCGGCCTGACGCGAGACCGCGGTTCCGTTCATGAGATGCGTCATGAGCCGGGCGAGGTCCTTTGATGTGGCCCGGTTGCTCAGTCCCTGCTCAAAGGCCTTCAAATCCTCCACGCCGCGCAGGGTCTGCATGTGGGTGGTGCCCAGTCGTTCGGAGGTGGCCTGCACCGAATCGGCCGAAAGCACGTCCATGAGCAGGTTCGTAGCCAGGTTCGAGGACACGATGATCATGTTGTACGTCAGGTCGGCCAGCGACATGGGCGACCCGAGATGGGCGTAGGACGCATCATCCGAATCATCTTCAATGGAGAACGTGGATCCGTCCACGATGGACCGGAATTCGTTCCGGAGTACGATCTCATCGCTCATGGCATAACGCCCGGCGTTGACCTGGCGGAAGACTTCAATCATGACCGGCACTTTCATGGTGCTGGCCGCATGGAAAAGACGATCGCCGTTCACGTGGAGCTCGAAACCGGTGGACGGGTCCACGACGGAGACGGCGACGGTAACCTGGCTTGAATCCGGGGTGCGCGCGGAGTCGGCTTCAGCAAGAGTCGCGCGGATGGTGCGCTCGAGTGGGGTGGTCATGTCGGGTGTGGAGCAGGCGGCCATGACAAGGGCCAGAAGCAGGATTCGTTTCATTGGAGTCGGCTCAACCAGGAAGCCAGGGCTTGTTGGGAGGGCGCTACGTCGCTGAACAGGCACACGCTGGTCACGGCACCGGGAAAATCGGAAAGGATGGTCGGGCTTCCAAGGCTGGCCAGCACGGTGGCGTGCCGATCGCACATTTCCCGCACGAACCGGTGCTGGGCCGGTTGCAAACCGAATTTGTGCCAGGCGGCGGGCTTGACAATGACGGCCACGACCACGCCGCGGTGCTCGGCGGCCGCATCCACCAACTGTTTCAGGTCGGCTTCGTCCGTTTCGGGCAGGATTTCCCGGTAGGTCCCGTTCGGGAAGGCCTGCAGGAAGGCCTTTTCAAGGGTCCCGGCGGCCGGGTCGTTGTACGTGACATGGGGCCGGACCAGCACGCACAACACATCTTTCTGGCCGGGCTTCAGGGCAAAGAACCGGTAGGATTCCCCGTATTCCACGAGGGCCCGGGCGGCCATGCCGGCGGCCGCGGTCTGGTGTTCGGCGCATCCGACCACGCGGGGTTCGAAGGCCGTGCCGGGGTCCAGGAAAAAGGAATCCCCGAACCGGTCCGAGAATCCGGTTTTCAGGGTCCATAGCCGTTCGAAGGCTTCGTCGACCCGTGCCCGCAACTCCGCATCCGAATGCGCAGCGGTCACGAGGTGCTCAATGACATCATCCACGGAGCGGACATCCAGCAGGATGTCCACGCCCGCCTTCAGGATGCGGGCCACCTCCTCGCCTTCGGTGGCCGCACCGGCCGTGGCACCGGCCATCAAGAGGCTGTCCGAGATGACGGCGCCGCGGAAGCCCATTTCGTCCCGCAGAAGGTCCTGCAGGATGGGTTTCGAGGCCGTGGCTATCCGTCCGGACGCATCCAGGGCCGGATAGGCCACGTGGGCGGTCATGACGAGCGGCACACCGGCCTGGATGGCAGCCGCAAACGGGGGGAGTTCAAGCGCGTCCAGCGACTCCCGGTCCCGGGTCAGCACGGGCTTGCCGTCGTGGGAGTCTGTCTCGGTGTCTCCGTGGCCGGGGAAATGTTTGGCGGTGGACAACAGGCCCTCGGCGGCACATCCGCAGATGTACGCGGCCACGCGGGCCGAGGCGGTTTCCGGGTCGGTGCCGTATGCGCGGGTGGCAATGATGGGGTTCCGGGGATTCGACGCCACGTCCGCGACGGGCGAGAAACTGATGTGGATGCCGGCTGCCAGAGCTTCCCGGGCGGATATCCGGGCCATTTCCTCGACATCGTCCGGCGACAGGGAAGCGTACGCCAGCGCATGCGGGAAGACGGTTGCACCACGGAGCTGCTGGCCGACACCCCGTTCCATGTCAGTGGCCACCAACAACGGAAAGCGGGACCGGCTTTGCAGGACGGCGAGGGCCTGTGGTGTCATGAACCGGTCACCGTTGAACAGGCACAATCCCCCGAGGGCATGCCGGTCGAGCAATTCACCTATCCGTTCAGCGTCCTCGGCGACCGTGACGGCCGGGGGCATATTGGATCCGATCCGGGGGAAAATGAGTTGGGCGATCCGGTCGCGAAGGGAGTGGGGCTTGGTCATTCCGGAAGATACAACCCGTGCGCGCGAATGTAGGACAGCGTCCGCGGATGCAGGTGGGTCCGGAGCAGCCCGGACACGGTGGTGTCTGTCCCTTCTCCGGCTCCCGCAGCCTGCAGCGCCTGGCGGATGGCGGTCGACGATATGTCGCTCTGGATGCCGTCCAGGTGGATGGCGGGCCGACCGTTTGAGCGCCGCAGCGCCGAAGCTGAGGTATCCGGGCGGTCATAGACCACCAGGGTGGCCAGTTCTGCAATGCGGTCCGGATCCCTCCAGGTTTCGAATCCGGCCAGGTTGTCGCTGCCCACGATCAGGAAGAGGGTGGCATCCGGCTGTTCGGCCGTCAGGGACTCCAGGGTCTGGACGGTCCAGGACGTGCCGCCCCGGTCCAACTCGCGGGTATCCAGCCGGAAGCGGGGCTCGTCCTCGATCACGCCCCGGATCATGGCCATCCGATGCGGATCGGCGGTCAGGGTCCGGTCGGGCTTGTGCGGGGGGTGCGCGGCCGGAATCCACAGTACCGCGTCGAGATGCAGCTGGTCCAGTGCGGCCCGTGCAACGCGCTCGTGCGTCCTGTGGGGAGGATCGAAACTTCCTCCAAAGACGCCCAGGCGGGTCATGACGGCTGGCTCAACCGGTCCAGTTCAGCCTGGAGCTCCATGTAGACGGCTTCGGCGTCCTTCAGGATGGGGCTGTCCGGGAAAATCTGGATGAGTCGCTCGTAGCTGTCCACCCCTTTTCCGAAGCGCTCGGCACGCTTGTCACGAACGCTCAACTTGCCGTACTCCAGGTAAGCCTGCATGGCGCCCAACAGGGCATCGTCAGCCCATTCGGTATCGTAATACCGGTCGAACACGGCTTCAAAACTGACGGCTGCCGCCTGGTAGAGTTCGCGCCGTTCATACAGCTTGGCTGTGTAGTAGGCCTTCTGGCCCAGCTTCTCGCGCAATTCCACAATACGTTCGGCGGCATCGGCCGACCGCTCATGATCCGGATAGCGCGTCATGAACAGGCGGAATTGCCGGATGGCCCGCTCGGTGTCCGTCTGATCCAATTGATACGCGGGTGAACGGTCGTAGTAGGTCATGGCCAACAGGTACTCGGCGTCGGGAACGCGCGCGTCCGACCGGTAGATCTGCGTGAACCGCGTGTATTCGTTGGCAGCCAGCAGATACTGCTCCGACGCCCGGTAGGCATGTGCCAACTGGAGCTGGGCATCGGCGGCCCATTCATGCGAGCGGCCGAAATCGAAGGCGCCCTGGAAGTACTCGATGGCGATATCGTATCGGCCCGCCTCGAAGCGCTCCATGCCCCGCTCATAAGCCTCCTGCGGCGACGTGTACCGGACCCGATTGGGCGAGGAGCACCCGGCGAGGACCAGGACGAGGACAAGGATGGAGAGTCGTTTCATGGAAGGGCAGTGCGCGATGGGAAGCAGGGCGGATGGTACGAGGCCCTTCGGGGGCAGTTCCTCACCGTTGGAGCACCAGACGGCCGTCCCGGTACCGGTGGTAGAACATCCCTTGGTTTACGTTCGTGCCGTCAAAATGGATGCGGTGGCCCAATCCCTGGAACGGGGGAGCCTGCCGGATGGCATCGGCCAGTTCCGCGGCTTCGTACGTGTCCATCAATCCGAGCAGGAAGGTCGTCCCATCGTATCCGGCGAAGGCCAACCGGTCGGGTTCGGTCCTGGCCAGGGTTCGGAAGGATGCGATGAAGGCCGCTGTGGCCCGCTCGTCGTATCCCGAATAATAATCATTCACATACGATACGCCGTACTGGCTGGCGTGCGCCGTCATGGGCAGGTCATGCCAGCTCGAATTGCCCACAATGCGCGTGGTCTTGCCGAAGCGATCCATACTGGACAGGACGCCTCCGGCCACCCGCTGGCGGTCCGGGCTGACAATGGGCATGAACAGGGCTTCCACATGGTCAAGCGTATCGGCCGGGAAGAAGTTGTCCAGTTCCAGCCAGTTCCGCTCCTCGGGCAAGAGCACGATCAGGTTTATCCGGGCGCCGAGCCGGGACGCTTCCTGGATGAAGGCATCCGTAATGCGTTCCGACAGTCCGGCGGGGTCCATGGACGCGATGACACCCAGGCTGTCCAGGCGCAATCCGTTCACGGCATGGCGGGCGGCCAGGCGGCCCCGGACTTCCATGCTGGGGTTGGCCTGGAATGCCATCCGGCGACCCCGGCTGACGGCCTCGTCGGTGGCCATGGGGGCCATGAAGACCAGTCCCTGGCGTTCGGCTTCGGCAGCGGCGGCAATGGCATTCTCCGAATACAGGGTGCCGAAAATGGCATCGGCGTTCTCGGCGGCCAGTTCCTGCACGGCGCGGCGGACGGCGTCGGGGCCGCCGTCCGCATCCCGGAAAATCATTTCCACCGGTCGACGGGTCTCGGCGGCGTTGTGCCTGCGGACCGCCAGGTGAATGCCGTTGAACATTTCCTGGGTCTGCAGCCGGTCCTCGCCGTCCAGCGACAGGATGATGCCGAGGCGGGCCGGCTCCAGCCGGGCCACATCCTGTGCATTTTCGGCCAACGCCAGGAGGCGCGCCGCGTCGCTCGTGAACCGGGAATCGGGATACGTGTCGGCGAAGGAGCGCACGAGCGACGCAGCGCGTGCATATTGGCCCAGCCGGTACGCCGACCGGGCGGCCATGAACGCGGACGTGCTGGCGGCGGTCGACGAGGAGTATTCGCGCAGGACGCGATCGAAGTCCGCCTGGGCCTCCGACCAGGATCCGGCTTCGAATGCGGCCAATCCGGATGTTACGAGCGAATCGGCCGTGGCATGGGGGATCTGCTGGGCGGCGGCCACCGGGGCCGACGCCAGGAACAGCAGGACCAGGACCATGCGCATCATTCCCATTATTCCCACTCGATGGTGGCCGGCGGCTTGGAGCTGATGTCGTACACCATCCGGTTGATTCCCCGGATTTCGTTCACGATCCGGTTGGACACATGTGCCAGGAATTCGTGGGGCAGGTGGGCCCAGTCCGCCGTCATGCCATCCACACTCGTAACGGCCCGGAGGGCACAAACGTTCTCGTACGTGCGCTCGTCGCCCATGACCCCGACCGACTGGACCGGCAGGAGGGCGGCAAAGGCCTGCCAGACCTCACCGTACAGGTTCCACGCGTGGAGTTCCTCGATGAAAATGGCATCGGCCTCCCGCAGGATGGCCACGTCCTCGCGCGTGACGGGCCCGATGACGCGGATGCCAAGACCCGGACCGGGAAACGGGTGCCGGTCGATGATGGCCGACGGCACGTCCAGCAGACGTCCGATGGCGCGTACCTCGTCCTTGAACAGTTCACGGAAGGGCTCGAGCACCTTCAGGTTCATTTTTTCCGGTAGTCCACCGACGTTGTGATGCGTCTTGATGGTGGCCGAGGGACCCTTGAAGGACACACTCTCGATGACATCCGGGTACAGGGTACCCTGTGCCAGGAACGCCGGGCGCTCGCCGAGTTCTTCGACAATGGCGTGGGTCGCATTGTCGAACACGTCCACGAAGGTGTTGCCGATGATCTTGCGCTTCAGTTCGGGGTCCACCACCCCTTCCAGACGATCCAGGAACAGGTCGCTGGCATCGATGGCGGTCAGTCGGATATGCCAGTTGTCGCGGAAGGTGGACTGGACCTGCTCCCATTCGCCCTTCCGGAGCAGTCCATTGTTCACGAAAATGCAGGTCAGTTGATCGCCCAGCGC
The DNA here is from genome assembly GCA_040221055.1 of Rhodothermales bacterium. NCBI lineage: Bacteria > Pseudomonadati > Rhodothermota > Rhodothermia > Rhodothermales > Rhodothermales bacterium. The sequence continues at coordinate 33,167 of JAVJVN010000014.1, forward strand.
CTTGTGCAGGAGGACGGCGGCAACGGAGGAATCCACGCCGCCGGAAAGACCCAGGATGACGTGGGCATCCCCGACTTCGGCCCGGATTTCATCGATCTTCTCTTCCACGAACGAGGCCGCCGACCAATCTCCCGTGCAGCCACAAATCCGGTGGGCAAAGTTGTCCAGGATCTTGCGGCCGTGCTCGGTATGGACCACTTCGGGATGGAATTGAACGCCGTAGTGCGGCAGGTCCGTGGACCGTACCGCGGCAATGGGGGCATTCGACGTGTGGGCAATGACGGTATAGCCTTCGGGAAGCCGCGTCAGGTGGTCGCCGTGACTCATCCACACATTGGATCCCTCGGGCACGTCCTCGAACAGCCCGGCGGTCTGGTCAATCCGGATGGCCGCACGGCCGAACTCCCGTCGCGTGGCGCGTTCCACCGCACCGCCGCTGACCTGGGCCATGGCCTGCAGTCCGTAGCAGATGCCCAGCACAGGCATGTCTGACCCATCGTCGCGTTTCAGTCCGAGGAACGCAGGATCGAGTTGGGGTGCACCGACGTCGTAAACCGACGACGGGCCTCCGGACAGGATGATGCCGCGGGGCTGCCGGGACATGACCTCGTCGACCGGGGCCGTGCAGGGAAGGATTTCGGAGTAAACTCCGGCCTCACGGATGCGCCGCGCAATCAGTTGCGTGTACTGGGATCCGAAATCAAGTATGACAAGCGTTTCGTGCATCAGCCGACCATGGCGGCGTAGTCGGCCGACGAGAGCAGGCCGTCGCGGTTCGACGGGTCCGATACCTTGATCTTGATCAACCAGCCGTCGCCGTAGGGATCGTCGTTGACCAGTTCGGGGTTGGCTTCGAGCGCATCGTTGACCTCGAGGACTTCCCCGTCTACGGGCATGAAGAGTTCGGAGACCGTCTTGACGGCTTCTACCGTACCGAACACGTCATCCCGATCCACCGCATCGCCCACGGAATCGATTTCGACATACACGATGTCGCCGAGTTCGGACTGGGCGAAGTCGGTAATGCCCACGACAGCCGTATCGCCGTCCAAGCGGATCCACTCGTGGTCTTTCGTATAAAGCAGGTCGTCAGGAAATTTCATTGGGTTGGGGTTCGAGCGTGAACGTCTCCAGGAACCGCGTGTCGAACTCGCCGGCACGGAACTTCTCGTTCTGGAGCAACTGGATGTGGAACGGAATGGTCGTGTCTATGCCCTCAATGACGAACTCCTCGAGGGCACGGAGCATTTTCTGGATGGCCAGCGGACGCGTGCGCGCGCGCACGATGAGCTTGGCGATCATCGAGTCGTAGTTCGGGGGAATCCGGTACCCGGCGTAGACATGCGTGTCCACGCGGACCCCGTGCCCTCCCGGCGGGTGGAAGGTCTTGATGAGCCCGGGGGAGGGCGAGAAATTCCGGTACGAGTTCTCGGCGTTTATCCGGCATTCGATGGCGTGGCCCTGGAGCGGGATTTCGCGCTCGGTAATGCTTTCGCCGGCGGCCACGCGGATCTGGTATTCAATCAGGTCGCAATCGGCCACTTCCTCGGTGACCGGGTGTTCCACCTGGATCCGCGTATTCATTTCCATGAAGTAGAAATTCCGGTCGGCATCCACCAGGAACTCGACCGTCCCGGCGCCCTCGTAATTCACGGCTTTGGCCCCTTTCACGGCGGCTTCGCCCATCCTGCGCCGCAGGTCGGCATCGACAATCGGGGACGGAGATTCCTCGAGCAGCTTCTGGTGTCGGCGCTGGATGGAGCATTCCCGTTCACCGAAATGGATGACGTTGCCCTTGCCGTCGCCGAGGACCTGGATTTCAATGTGCCGGGGCGAGGTGACGAACTTCTCCACGTAACAGCCGCCGTTGCCGAAGGCGGCCTCGGCCTCGTTGCTGGCCATGGTGTACAGCTTCTCGAACTGATCGGCGGACGGAACCATGCGCATGCCGCGGCCTCCGCCACCGGCACTGGCCTTCACAATCACGGGGTAGCCGATGGTTTCGGCCACACGCGCACCATGTTTGGCATCGGTGACCTCTCCGTCGGAACCGGGAACGACCGGTACGTCGGCCTTGACCATGGTTTCCTTGGCCAGGCTCTTGTCGCCCATGAGCCGGATGGTCTCCGGGGAAGCACCAATGAACTTGATGCCGTGGTCTTCACAGATGGCGCTGAACTCGGCGTTCTCGGCCAGGAATCCGTAGCCCGGGTGGATGGCGTCTGCCCCGGTGACTTCCGCCGCGGCAATGATGCGGTCGAACCGGAGGTAGGAATCGCGGCTCGGCGGTGGGCCTATGCAGACGGCCTCATTGGCGAAACGGACGTGCAGGGAATCCTTGTCGGCCGTCGAGTAGACCGCCACGGTCTTGAGACCCATCTCGTGGCAGGTCCGGATGATCCGGAGGGCGATTTCCCCACGATTGGCGATCAGTACTTTCTGCATTACGCCGGCTCGATGATGAACAGGGGTTGGTCGTACTCGACAGGGGTGGCGTTCTTGACCAGGATCTTGCGGACCGTACCTGAAACCTCGGACTCGATTTCGTTCATCAGCTTCATGGCCTCGATGATGCAGAGGACATCCCCGGCCTTGACCGAGTCGCCGACCTGGACATACGGTTTCGAATCGGGCGATGCGGCCTCATAGAAGGTCCCGACGATGGGTGCGCGTACTTCGGTGCCGGCCGGCTCGGCCGGAGCTGCAGCGGGTGCCTGGGGAGCGGCAGCGGGTTGCGGCGCGGGCTGTGGTGCGGGCTGGGCCGCCGGGATCTCCCAGGACTGAACCATGGGTGCCGGTGCAGGTGCGGGTGCGGCTTTCCGGACAAAGATCCGGAGATCTTCTTCCTCGATTTCGACCTCGGATACATCACTTTCCGAGACCAGTTTCAGGATGTCTCTCAGGCGTTCCAGATCCATGGGGTTCTCCGTATTGTTGGGCTCAAGCCGTATTGACACGCGTCACATAATCGCCGCGTTCGGTGTTGACGCGGATAACGTCACCTTCGTTGACGAACAGGGGCACATACACGGTAGCACCCGATTCGACTTTCGCCGGTTTGGTGGCACCGGTGGCCGTATCGCCCTTGAGGCCGGGTTCGGTCTCCACGACCTTCAGGTCCACCGACCCGGGGATTTCCGTGGTCAAGGGCTGTTCCGTCTCAGCGTGCATGAGGATGTCGATGGTGGCACCTTCCTTCACGTATTGGCGTCCAGCCACGGCATCGACGGGCAGGTTGATCTGCTCGTAGGTATCCGTATTCATGAAATGCAGTCCCAGGTCATCCTCGTAAAGGAACTGGTACTTGCGGCGTTCGACCCGGACCTGGTCCACGCGTTCTCCCGCGCGGAAGGTGTTGTCAAGCACACGGCCGGTGCGGACGTTGCGCAACTTCGTTCGGACGAAGGCTCCGCCTTTTCCGGGCTTTACGTGTTGGAATTCGATGATGGACCAGATGTCGCCATTCCATTCCATGGTAAAGCCGTTTCTGAAATCACTGGTATCTGCCATACGGGTGCGAACCGCGGGTTGAATGTTGAGGTGGGTCAGATCGGTCAATATACCCCGGAAATCGCGCTGGAGTCAATTCCTCAGCAGGTTCACACCTTTTTGAACCGGGCCACCAGTTCGGCAATCCGGTCCGGGGTCAGGGGAAGCGGGGTGGCGGCCGGAGTGGATTCAGTTTTTGTTGCAGTGGCTGGCGCGGGCGCTGGTTTTGTTGCGGTAGCCGGGGCCACCGGTCGGCTGCCGGCCCGTTCCCTCAGACGGGCTTCGATTTCCTCCATCCAGGGACGTGACGGGGACGGGGCGCTGATTGCCGGATGAGTGCTCTTTGCCGGGCGGGCGCTGTTCGTGGCTTGTTCGCTTCGGGTTTTGGCAGGATGCACTGGATGCGTTTCGAAGGCCACGCGTTTGATGTTCACCAGATGAAGGGGAGATATGTTGTCGCTGGTGATGGATCCACCCAGCGTGCCCGGCCCCAACGTCATGGCCGGAAACAGATCCGTCGTGTAGCCCACGGATCCGAGGGCTGCCACGGAATTGACCACGATCCGCATGGCTGGCTTTTCGAGGGCAAAGGCCTCGATTACGTTGTCTGACGTGGCATGCATCCCCAGCGTATGGCCGATTCCTCCGAACGCCAGGATGTCCTTGCATCGCTGGCACCCTTGCTGCCATCCGTCCACCCTGTACAGGGTCAGGATGGGCGACAGGGTTTCCATGGAAAGGGGTTCGCCGGGACCAACCTCGTCCACCTCCGCAATCAGGGCACGTGTTTTCGAGGGTACTTCAAATCCCGCCCGTTGTGCAATGATGACGGGCGACTGCCCGACTTGCTCCACGTTGAGATGGCCGTCAACCCGGACGAACGTCCGCAGCAGATCCTTCTCCGTTGGTGATAGCACGTAGGCACCCTGGCTGCGCAGCGCCGCGAGCATGGGCGCGTACACCGGGGAGTCGGCCACGATGGATCGCTCGGTGGAACACAGCGTGCCCCAGTCGAAGGATGCTCCGTACACGATATCGCGTGCAGCCTTTTCCAGGTCCGCGGATCGGTCCACATAGACCGGGACGTTGCCCGATCCGACGCCATACGCGGGTTTTCCCTTGGAATAGGCGGCTTTCACCATGGCCGATCCGCCGGTCGCCAGGATGAGATCCACATCGGGATCTTCCAGCAAGGCATTGGTCCCCTCCAGGGACAGGTCCGTCAGGCAGCCGAACAATCCTTCGGGAGCGCCGGCACGGTACGCCGCCTGGGCGACAATCCGGAGGGCCTCCGCGGTGGAGGCGGTTGCGCGCGGATGCGGGCTCATGACGAGGCCGCACCGTGCCTTGGCGGCAATGATGGCCTTGTACATGGCCGTGGACGTGGGGTTGGTGGACGGGATGAGGGCCGCCACCACGCCCATGGGCGAGGCGACTTCCCATACCGTCGTTCCTCGCGAAATGATGCCACACGTCTTCATGTCTCCCATCCGCTCCAGGAGCGTCCGGGTGGCGAACAGGTTTTTCGCGGTCTTGCTGTCCACGCGCCCGAAACCCGTCTCTTCGTGCGCCATCCGGGCCAATGGTTCTGCGGCCTTTTCACCCGCGCGAGCCATTTCACGGACAATCCGGTCGACGGCATCCTGCGAGAACGTGTGGAAGCTTTCGAAGGCTGCCCGGGATGCCCGGACAAGCGTTCGGGCTTGCTGGATGGATTTCAGGTCATTGTCCATTGCCGCAATATGCGGCACGGCGTGCAAAAAGTCGAAATCCCTACGTATTGGATTGTGACAAACGCCTTCTTTTCATGCCCGAGTCCCAGGAACACATCGACGAGTACCTGCTCGCCGCCTTTTTGGCCGGTGACCTGCCCCAGCGGCTCAGGGAAGAAATATCCGCCTATCTGGTGACCAACGACCGGGCACGCGACCTGCTGGCCATGGCCGGGGATGCGCTGTACGCTGCGGACGGGGGGGACGGAGCCCGGTCTGCCCCGGCCCGGAAATTACGACCGGCCCGCCTGGATATTTCCGGAATGATGACGGCAGAATCGGCATCCCGGCGCTTTGCGAAGTCCGATGAAAGTCTCTGGAAGACCATCATAGTCGTGGCGAGCACCGTGTTGTTGTTGACGGTTGCTGTCGCCTGGCACATCTCAATTGATTTTCGGGGCATGGGTGGTGCGGTCCTGGACACGGAGTGGGTCCCCAGCCTGGCAGAAAACCGGTTCGTACTCGCATGGGAAGAAGTGGACGGAGCCCGATCGTACCGCATCATCCTGCACGACGACGTGCAGGACATGCCGCATGCGGTCGGACTTACGATCGCGACCACATTCGATGCGTCCCTTTCTGAAGCCTGGCCGGGGAGAGCAGCCGGGGCAGAGGCTGGGCACGTCGGGAACGCTGGAACCCATACGTTGTGGATTGAAGCGCTCGATCCGGATGGCAACGTCCTGCGACGCTCCGCCGCCATCCCGGTCAGCCATCCGTAGCATCGATGCCGATCCGGCCCGTGTGCCGCGCGTTGCGTTGGAACGTAGGCCATTTTTCCCGTGCCAGTCCGACCGATCCGGTTTCGAACGAGAACAGGGCACCGTTGTCGCCGGCTACCAGCAGTTCACCGCTCCGTGTAATGGTCAATGGACCGTCGGACTGTGTATTCAGGTGGTAGGTCCAGTACGGCGTATTGTTCGGGTTGATGGCATACAGGGTCTTGGCGCCGACGAAGTAGACAATCCCGTTTGAATCGATGGTCGGGGTGCCCACGTTCTCGGCCACGAACACCCAACGCAGGCGCGGTGTGAAGGCGTCGGCGTCTTCATTGAGCGCGATCAAACCGGTGCTCGTGCCTACGTAGATGGTGCCGTCGGGACCGACCACGGGTCCGGAACGCAGCGGCCCGGTCAAGGGGTAGCTCCACAGGACGGAGCCGTCCTCGCCGGCTACGGCGTACAACTGTCCATCGTTGGAAACGGCATAGACAATGTTGGCCGTCGTGGTCCGGGTGTCGCCGGTCGGGAGATTGATGGTGATGTCCTTTTCGATCAGGGCCATACCCACCATGACGGACCCGATGTTCTGCTGGGTCTTCCAGAGCAATTGTCCGGCCGGATCGAGGGCGTACAGGAAGCCGTCCGTGGAGGCCACGATGATGGTCCGGTCCCGGGCAATCACCGGCGGTACCACAATGGCGGCATCGGATACCTTCTTGGGCCAGCGTCCACCGATCGACAGGCCGTCGAACGAGCTGACGGCATGGACGCGTCCATCACTGTCTCCGAAGTAGATGACCCCGTCCACGCCGAGCGTCGGACTGGAACGGAGCAGGGAGCCGGAATTGTACGCGGTGGACCATCCCCAGAGGCGTTCGCCCTGGTTGGTCAGGCCATACAGGCGCCCGTCCTCGCTGACGACGAAGATGTCTTCATTGTTGCCCACCATGGGGGATGACCGGATGGGACCCTTGGTTGGGAATTTCCACTTGAGTGCGCCATCGACGGTGAAACTGTACAGGGTGTCCGAGGACGTTCCTACATAAATGTCGTTGTTGAAGCCGATGCCCGGGGCACCGTCGATCTCACCATTGAATCCGAAGGCACGCCACTTCAGGCTGCCCGGACGCAACTCGCCTCCGGTTTCGAGTTCGGTCTTCTCGACCGTGACCGATTCCGAAATCCGGAACACATTGATACCGGAGTAGGCCTTGACCTCGAGGACGTGTTTGCCGAGCGGAAGCTCAATGGTATCCCAGTCGAAGATGAACGTATTCCCACCAATGGACTCCGAGATGGATGCCATGGCGACGCCGTTCACCAGCAGGTCGACCCGCGTGACGAAAGGCTCTCCGGGGTCGGTCCGGGCCACGACCCGCGTGATGCCGTTGACTTCCTGGTCGGTTTCAGGGTCCACGATGGTCATCCGGGGTCCCGGACCGTCACTCTGGTTCTGGACCGTCACCAGGACCGGCGCACTGATGCCACGGGCCTGGAACTTGTCGAAAGCCACGGCTTCAATCCGGTAGAGCCCATCGGGGTAATCCAGTGAATTGAAACGAAAATTGAACAGGGCCCCATCGAATACGGCCTCGCCCGCGCGCTGACCATTGATGTTGATATTGATGAAGGAGACGAAGTTGTCGTCCCCGAGCGCCTCGGCGCTGATCTGGACGAGCACATTCCGGCCCGATACGGTAGCCTCATCGAAGGGGCGCAGGATTTCCAGGCGGGGAGCACGCTCGTCGATGGCCGTCCCGAATATGTCGCAGCCGGAGCCGAGGACAGCAATGGCCATCAAAACGGCGACCAGGGCGCGTCGCTCATTCGTCAGGATGTGGGATAGGGAGGTCATACCGTAGTCAATGTTGTCGTGTGTATCCGGGGGTCTATCAAGGATCGGACCAAAAACCGGAAACAGGAGGCGTAACGCAAAAAAAAGTGTGGAAGCGGTTTACAAACCCCGGATAACGGCGATACCGGATTCGAGTCGGGCTCCGAAACCCGTTCCATTTTGGGCTGCACGTCTCAAAACGGGATTGGAAACGAAGTCCGATTCGATACACAACATTCGAATCCAGCCGATCCGGGGCGGTTTTGCAGACATGGCACGGCTTTTGGTATCGTGTTTTTCCGCCGCCTGGTGATCCACTGTCATCAGGCCCTTAAACCTGCCCCGTTCGACATGAACGCAACATCAAACGTATCGACCGTGAGCTTCGCGCCCAAACATCTGTCTGGCATCGACGTCGTCGATGGTGCCTGGGGCGGACTGTATCGCGGCGGTTCGTACCTCGTGTACGGGCGGGCCGCAAGCGGTCGTGGATTGCTCACACTGACGTTCGCCCACACTGGAGCCCAGCTCGGTGAGCCTGTACTCTTTGTCTCTCCGGACCGCCACAAGGATCTCATGATCCAGGCCGCGTCCATCGGGTTCAATCTCCGCGAGTCCTATGAGACCGGCATTGTCCGACTCATGCGGGTGCCTCCGCTCATGAATCTGCAGAACATGGGCGACGACGGTGTGGCCGGTGCCCTCTGGGATCTGGTCAATCTCATCCGCCAGCATCGGCCAACACGACTCATCATGAACGACTTCATGCCGTTCGTGGCGTTTCGGTCATTCGACCGGTTCAGGAATGAGTTCATCCAGTTCCTCGAGCAGATCGATTCGCTGGAGACCACAATGATGTTGGTCATGCCCGAGCCGGCCAATCAACAGTCCAAGCGGGTTATTGAATTCATGGCCAGTCAGATGACGGGTTCCATGCACATTGAACTGGCGGATGACAATCCGACCACCACCAAGCGGCGTATTACCCTCATTCCGCACATCGGGCACATCAAGCGTCAGGTTGTGGATTACTGGGACCTGGAAGATCTCATCCAGGCGGCCAATCAGGCCCAGCCCGCGACACAGGCTCCGGCCCCGGTCGCACCCCGGCCCGAGGATGCCCTCCCGGCTTGGAGCGATGAGTCCTCGGCCGACCTTTCGCATACTCCCGATTCATGGACACCGAATCCGTCGGCACCCTCGACGCTTCCGGGGACCACGCCGACAACCGTTCCGTCCCCGTTCGCGCCGCCCCCGTCCCCGTTCGCGCCTCCTTCGCAGTCGGCCCCCATGCCGCCGGCCCAGGTGCAGCCGCCCGTGCAGCAGGCTCCGCCCGTCCAGGTGCAGCCGCCCGTGCAGCAGGCTCCGCCACCCGCGGTTCCGGACGCGGAGACCGAACACACCTATTCCGACCGCAGCGCGTTCACACAGCGCCTGCAAGGCTATTTCGCGGCCCGCTCCACCGGTGCCGATCCGTTCCTTCTCCTCGCACTCCGCATGGATCGACCCGAGAAGAAGGCGGCCCGTCCCTTTGACTTCGATTTCCTGATGGACCTGGTCCGTGAGGAATTGCGACGGGGCGACGACATGCTGGTCGACGCCGAATCGGAGCGCCTCATCATCCTGCTGGGCAACAGCCGGTCCGAGCAGGCCCAGCGCTTCTTCGCCCGATTGAAGGACCGACTGCGCAAGGAGTCGCCCGTCCAGGCCGACCACCTGCTGCACGCCGTCAGTGCCATCGTGGTACCGGACGGTACGCCGTTCGACACGGCCGAGGAATTTCTCAATTACGCACTCGACGAGGCGTAGCCTGCCCATGAACCGCATTTTCCGCATAACCATCCTGGGATTCTTCCTGTTGCTCGTGGCGCTTCCGTCACAGGCGCAGGATCTGGTCATGCAGGAACGGGCGTCAGCGCTCATTGAGGAGAGCCGGTACAGCGAGGCCATCGTCCTGCTGAATTCGGTCATCACGCCGACCACCCGCGATGCCCGGCTGTATCTGCTCCGGGCAGAAGCCCATGAAGGTCGCGGCGATCTGGCCAGTGCGTCCCGCGATTTTGAAAAGGCACTTGAGCTGAATCCGGGTTCCGTTGAGGCCCGTGACGGATTCCGACGCGTACAGCAACGCCAGAGCGGATCGGCCGAATCCGGGAATTCCAGCCTGGAGAGCCTCCGGCGCCTGGTTGAGCTGAATCCGGACAACCTGTCGTATCGCATCCGCCTGGCGGATGCCTTGTTCGAGTCGCGCCGTTTCCGGGAAGCCGCCACGCAGTATGGCGAATACCTGGATCGTACGCAGGGTACGCCGGATATCGTCCAGAGCTACCTGATCGCGATCGCCGGTTATGAAGGCGACAATGATCTCGGCGAGCGCGTGGCCGAGAAGTACACGAAGATGTACAGCAACAACGACGATCTCTGGATGCGTCTGGGCTACTTTCGCCTGTGGCAGTCCAAGAACAAGTTGGCGCAGGATGCCTGCGATCAGGCACTGAAATTGAACCCGAACAACCGGGAAGCCAAGGAGTGTCTGGGCAATGCCCAGGATCCCGGTCTGGCATCGGGTGCGCAGTCCCAGTATCCGATCGATGTGCTGTTCCGCGAACTGCAGGCCGACCCGGGCAACGACAGCAAGCGATTCCAGCTCGTGGACCTCCTGGTCGACGCCGGCCGCTACTTCGAAGCCCGTCAGCAGTTGGACCGGCTTGCCAATCCGCATCGGTCGACCGACATGTGGCAGGAGCGCTCGCGCCTGGTAGAGAACCGGATGCAGACGGAGCCTGCTCGTCAGGGACCGTCCACCTTCATCGTGGATGTGTTGCAGCGTCGGTTGGAGCGCAACCCCGACAACGACGAAGACCGATTCCAGCTGGCCGAAGCATTCATCAAGTACAATCGGTACTTCGAGGCCTACGACCAATTGGTCATACTGGAACCCCGACATGGCCAAGACCAGCGCTGGCTGGCCCTGTTCATGCAGGCGGACCAGGGTCTCCTGGACGTGAACGGCAATTCCCCGATCTATCCGATTGACCGGTATACCTATCGTTTGCGGTTCAACCCGACCGACATGCAGCTGCGCTACAACCTGGTGGATGAACTGGTTGCGGCCGAGCGGTTTGCGGAGGCGTACGATGTCCTGATCGATCCGCGCTATTCCAATCCGGCCGATCCGGGTTATCAGGGCCGGTTCGCGTCCATTGAGCGGACGCGTCAGGCCATTGCCCGGCAGAAGATCCAGGAACTCGAGGCCGTATTGGCCCAGGACCCCCGGAACGAAGCGGCCCTCCGGGAGATCATCCCCAATTACAATATCGTGGGTCGTGCGGACGATGCCATTCGTACCTACGTACGCCTCATTGAACTGCGACCGGAAGACCGCCAGATCCGGATTGATTACGTGAATGCGCTCAGGCTCAGCGGATACGCCGAGCAAGCCGTCGTGCAATCCCGCTGGCTGGCCGACCGGGATCCGCAGAATCCGGAAATCCAGCGCCTGTACGTCATGTCCCAGATCGGGGCCGGACAATTGGATGCCCGCGGGGAGTCCTTCCTTGTGGCGCTCCTGGCGCTGCACGGAAATGATCCCGAGCTGCTTTTCGAGGCGGCATCGTACCGATTGGCCACGGGGAACGTGGCCGCCGCCACGGAAATGACCGACCGGCTGGAAGCCCTCAATGAGCAGTCCTATGCCCAGCGCGTCGATACCCTGCGGCTGCTTATTTCGCGTGAGGAAATGCGTGCCGAAGAGCAGCAGCGCGTGGCCATCCTGAACGAAGCACGCCGTCAGGTGACCGCCCGGCAATTCCAGGCAGCCATTGCGAGCTACGAGCGCTACTTCGAGGCCGCGGGCCGCCGGACACGGGCGGAGCTCAAGGAATTTGCCCAGGTTCAGGCCGCAGCCAACAACTTTGACGAGTCGATCTCCATCTTCAAGGCCTTGCTGTCCGAGTCGTGGGATTTCCCGACGGCCAAGGAACTGGCACGGACCCAGCTGACACGGGAAGACTACTCGGGTGCCCTGGGCACGCTGGAGCGGCTCCAGGCCGAAAACCCCCGCGACTACGAAGTCCGTTTCATGCAGGCCGAGGCACTTCGTCAGCTGGGCATGTACGAGCAGGCACAGGCCATCTATGACGAAGCCCGGGGACTGGCGCAGGACTCCGAGTACGTGAATGAGCGGGTGGTCAGCATTGACGGCGACATCCGGGCAGCCATTGCCCAGAGTGGGGAGTGGACCGGATACGATTTTGCCGGTGTCATCGTGCCCACGTCAAGCGCCACGCGTTCGCGGGGTGGTGGCACGCGATACGACCGCTGGGCCCAGGGCATGCAGACCCAGGTCACCCTGCCCATCAACACGGTGCTTACGGCCGGCGTCAATTCCCACTTCATCAGCGGCACGCGTCGCCTGGTCCCGAATTCTGAAGTGGTCCGTGGGCGCGTGAACCAGATTTTCATGGGAGGCTACATCGATCTGACGCCCCCTTTCCTGTCCAAGCGGGCCTCCTATTCCAACCGGATTTCCACGGAGTTCGGTCTGTACGACTACGAGGGCGCCCGGACGGTGGTGTACGGCGGCATCCGGTACTGGCGCCAGGAACTGGGCAGTTACGAAGCGTCCGTCGGGCTTCGAACGGGTGAAGGTACCATCGATCTCTGGTCGCCCGGTGGCGCCCAGTTCAATCTTCGCCTGACGCAGTTCGACGTGAAGGGTTCGTCCGTGACCGTCATGCCCGATTCCGTCCTTCGCCTGACGGGGTCCATGGCACTGAACGTGGTCAGGGACAACTTCGGCAACACGTCCAGCAACAGCGATACGAACTTCGGATCGGTCATCCAGCTGGAGGCCGGCTACAAGATCATCGACTACACCTTCCTGGGCATTACGTACTACAACCAGCAGTACCGCTCCACGGTCGATACGTACTTCTCTCCCCGCAACTACCAGGTCTACGACTTCTTCCTCGAGTACGAGAAGGAGATGCCGTTGACGTGGTACATCCGGGTTCGTGGCGCCATGGGCATGATCGCCCAGAGCAGCGGGTTCATTTCCCGCCGATTCGAGGTGGACTACATCAAACGCCTGGGACGGAATTTTTCCGTGACGCTGAGCTCATCGCTCGGAGCATCCACGCGTACGCTGGGATCGGGTTCGACCGCGTTCTTCGACAAATACAACACGTTCACGTTCTCCGGAGCGTTGTACTGGACGCTGTAGCCCATGCCTGAAACCAACGATATCCAGCAGCAGACCGGGACGGAATTGTCCCCATCGGGCATCCCGGTGGTCCGGCAGTCCTTCATGCCCGTGCGCCGCAAGGAGGATGACCTCCCCACCGCCGCGGAAACGGAGGAGTCACTGTTCCGACGGGTCTTCCTGTACGGCTTCCTGTCCCTGGCCCTGTTCATCCTGATCTACGTCTTTCTGTACGATCCGGGCGGGTACCTCTTCCGGTTTACGGGGTGGAGTTCGAACCTGCGGGGCAGCGGGCTCATTGTGTATTCCTCCATCGTGGCCCTGGTCCTCTTCCTGGTCATCCTGCTGTTCCGGTACCTGTCGCTCATGAACATGGCGTACCTGAATACGGTGCGTCATACCGTGAGGACGGGCCACGATGAGACGTTCCTGCCGGGTATTTCCATCATCGTGCCGGCCTACAACGAAGGCAAGCTCCTTCAGAGCACCATCAAGTCACTGGTGTACATGGAGTACCCCAAGTTCGAGATCATCATCGTGGATGATGGTTCGACGGACGATACCCGGCAGGTGGCCCGCGGCCTTGTGGGCCATTACCGTGACGGTGCCGTGGAAGTCCGCCTGGTCGAAAAGTCCAACGGCGGCAAGTCCACCGCGTTGAACGCCGGAATCCAGGTTTCCCGCTATGACTTCCTGCTGAATGTGGACGGGGACTCGCAGCTGTCACCCGATACATTGCGCAAGGCCATCCGCCATTTCGTGGATCCCCGTCTGGGCGCCATTGCGGGCAACGTGAAGGTGCTCAACCGGAACAACATCTGGACGACCCTGCAAGCGCTGGAGTATGTGGAAGGCCTGAACATGGCCCGGTCCGCGCAGTCCGTGGTCAAGCTTGTGAACATCATTCCGGGACCGCTCGGGCTGTTCCGCAAGCAGGCCATCCTGGATGCCGGCTGGTACAGCTCCGATACGTTTGCAGAAGACGCCGACATCACACTCAAAATCCTGCGCGCCGGCTGGCGCGTGGAGTATGAGCCGGATGCCAAATCCTATACGGAAGCACCGGACCGGATTGTGGATCTCCTGAAGCAACGCTACCGCTGGACGCGGGGCATCCTCCAGGCCGTTCGCAAGCACCGGGACTTGTTCTTCAACCCGACCATCAATTTCGGGGGGACCATCGTGATGTGGTCCATGGCGTTCGAGTCGCTGATCTGGCCCATCATGAACGTGTTCGCGAACGCCTACTTCATTTTCATCGCGCTTGTGTTCAACATGAGCTACTACCTGGTCTATTGGTGGCTCTCCCTGACCATCCTGGATCTCATTGCCGCTCTGTATTGTATTGCGGTGGAGAAGGAGGAAATCCGTCTGGTCTTCTACTCGCTGTTCTACCGGCTCTTCTTCATCCTCATCATCGATGTCTGCAAGACCTTTGCAACCATCGAGGAATTCCTGGGCTTCGGAATGAACTGGGGCAAGCTGGAACGGATTGGCACGGGCGCCCGCAAGTAGGCCCTGTCGGGACGCCAGCGTGCGTCTCATTTTGATCGATTCGCACGGAACTGATACGGATTCCAATGAAAAGCGATCATTTCAGGCTCTCAGACCACATTACGCAAATTGGGCACACTGTTTGTTGTACCCTGTTTGACATTCCCTGAACGCTCACGACGAGACTCGACCCATGGAACTCGTTCCCATTCTTTCGACCATCATTCTTGTAGGCACCATCGCCACGTTCATCCTGGCCGTGGCGGCTTACGTGCTCTACAAGATCCGCGAACGCCGCGCCCACGAGGAAGGCGGTCTGCAGGTCCAACCTGCCCAGGAGCCCCACGTCCTGGTCGCACCACAGCAGCCGCAAATGATTCAGCAGCCGCAATACCAGCAGCCGCAGTATCAGCAGCAGCCGCAGACCAACGTCTACGTAGGCAGCCAGCAGGAACAGGCCGGCGCGACGCGCTCCGCTGTTCCGTCCGGCTCCTCGCCATCCCAGACGCCGCAGGCCCGTCCGCCCCAGGTGGCCCAGCCTTCGCAGCAGAACTCCTTGTTCTGGGAATACACCGACGAAGGTTTCGTACCCGTCCGTCCTGACGACGTGCAGGAACGGGAAGAAGACACGCGTCGCGGAAGTGAATCCAGCGACGAAGGCTACGCCTGGTTGTAATCATGCGCACCCTCCAACTCGAAAGGATCAGCACCATTTGGTTCCTGACGCTCGGCGTGACTTCGCTGGCGGCAGGAATCCTGGTGTACATCCTGCTTTTGGAGAGTGCCTTGGGTGCGTTCAGTATCCGTGAGGCCTCTCCGACGCAGATCGGCGTCGATACGCGCCCCCGGATTGCCCTTCTGAACAGTGAATACACGAAGGAAGCCCACAAAATCCTGAACCTCCGCGATACGAGCACGGCGTGGGTCGACCAGACGCTCATTTCCTGGCGGGAGTTCTTCATCAACCAGAAGCCGCTCATTCCCTTCACGGACATCAGTGATGATGACCTGGAATACGGCGATCTCTCGGAATATCAGGTACTCGTGCTGCCGTCCGTCCGGGCCATGAGCGACCTGCAGATCCAGCGTGTCCAGGAATTCATGCAGAACGGAGGCAGCGTGATGGCCACATGGACGCCGGGAATCTATCGTCCCGACGGGTCGTGGCGCGGCTGGAGCTTCATGGAAGAGACCTTCGGGGTCGAGTTCGAGGACTTCGTGGAGCGCGGGCAGGGAAACTTCCGCGTCTATGCCGACACGTTCCCCGGCCAGATGCTCGACGGCATCTATCTGCCACGATACCTGACGGAATCGGATCGATTCATTCCACCATCCACCGGTGATGAAGGCCATGAGGCATTCCGGGCGAATCAACAGCGCCGTGCATCCGAAATGGACTTCCCTCCGCTCCAGGACTACGTCTGGTTCGATACGCTGAACTCCGCCCAGCCAACGGTCGACTGGGCACGTGCCCGCCAGATCCGTGCAGAAATTCGCGACCTGGATGGTTCGCTCCGTGAGCAGGATGCCGTGGTGGTGTCCTATTTCACCTGGACCGGCCGGGACCTTGGCGACGACATTCCATTCCCCCGTACGAGTGGCGGTATTCGTCGTCTCACGCTGCGAGCGGGTACCCCCATCTCTGCCGACATTCCGCCGGGGTATCGCGTCAAGATCCAGGTCTACAATCCGGGCGTGAAAGTCCGCGTGGTGGACGAGGACCGGGCAAAGGCGGCCGCGTTCTGGTTCGACTTCGCTACCGAGGACCTGGTCAGCCAGGACCAGTTGACCGAGTCCTCCGGCATTGTCTATGGCAATTACGGAGCGGGTCGCTTCGTCTACATGGGATTCCAGCGCAACGCCATGGGCGTCGGACCGGACGACGCCGAGGACTGGGAAATCCTGCAATACTATTTCCGGAACACCATGAACTACCTGCGTCGTCTGCCGACGATATGGGTACACGACTGGCCGTACAACTACACGGCGGCTGCCATGGTGACCGGAGCGGCAGAGTCGTCGGAGGGCATTGGTCGCTTCGCGTCGTTTGCCGACATGTTGGACAGGCAGGATGTGCCGGGAACATGGCTCGTCAAGCCTGAACAGGCCGCTCCGCACACGTCTCTTCTGCGCCGCCTGCACCGGACCGGGGACGTGGCGGTGTACGATACGCTTCGCGTGGAGGCAGATGGTTTGCCCGAGAATCAGGCGGTCCGGCTGCAACGGATGCGGGACATGCTGGAATCCATCGTGGATGGACGCGTACAAGGGTACCGTTCCACCGAGCGCGGCATACTGGGTCGGAATACGATGGGTGGACTCACGCGTGCCGGCTACACCTATTTCATGCCGGATTCCATCGGTCGCCGGATTGCCCCGAAAATCATGGGCTTCCCCTACGAAACGCTCACTCGGATTGGCACGACCATCAAGGGCGAACAGGACGTGTTGCGCGACCTGGACGAGAGCGGACGCGATTTGCTCACCGGCCTCATGCTGGAGGATGTGAACCGCATCCAGTATGAAGGCGGACTGTACAATCTCGTTTACAATCCCGAAACCATCGGGTCGGGGACACTGAACACACTCGTCTCCACACTGAAGGACGGCGATTTCTGGATTGCGCCCGGTGACTCCATTGCCCTGTGGTGGCGTTTGAAGAAGGGTCTGAATGCCGACGTGGAGCAACGCAGCCCGTCCCGTATTTTCGTGCGCGTCTCGAATGATAACGGACATACGGCCAAGGAAGCCACGGTATCCATTTCATTGGGCCGTTCGGTCACGGCCGTGAACGTGCGTCCGGAGCTCATCAATATTTTCCGGCCCGTTCCGGACGAAGTGGACATCCCTCCGTATCGCCTGCGTGAAAACGGCACCATCCTGGAGTTGTCCATCCGCGAATTGAAGCCACAGCAGTACCGGATTTTCCACGTCGATCTCCTGGACGAGCGGTTTGCCCTCCATGATCAGAACAGGAACAGTGACGAAGGGGGAGGCGAATGAGGCTCCGGCTTCTTCCATATCCATCCCGTCAGGCCGGGCTCTGCGCCACATTGGTGCTCACGCTGTGCGCGTTGTACCTCTTGCCGTCTACCGCGCTCTCCCAGCCTGTACAGAAATTCGTGACGCTGCAGGCCCCCGCGCGCACCGTTGCAACGGATCTGTCGGACCTGCTGGCCGACCAGAAGCCGCGCGTGGCCCTCTATACGGCGACGCACACCCGGACCTATGTCGGAGGAAATGCCCGACTGGTCGACGATGCGGTCTATTTCTGGGAATTGTTGCTGCTGGGTCTGCGACTTCCTTACGACTCGATTGACGACCGGGACATCGACCGGCGCATTGACAAGGATTATGAAATCCTGATCATGCCCGTTGCCGAGGCGCTCTCGGACCGGCAGAAGCGCCGACTGCGCGAATATGTCCGGGATGGCGGAAATATCATTGCTTCCGGCCGATTCGGAATGTTCGATGAACAGGGCAACCGGACCGATGGCGGGTTCTTCCGGGACATGGTGGGCGCGGAGTTCGTTGAGAACGTGCCCGGCCAGCCCTACGGATACCTCCAGACATTGACCGGGAAAGGCCCCGTGTCGGCCGGCGTGGACCCTGGATACCAGTTGAATATTGCGGCCCAGCAGCCCCTGGCGGCTGCCCGTCCGGTCGAAGGAATGGGTCTGGGGCGCGTGGTCACCTATGCTCCTTCCGATCAGGCGGCCTTCGATTCGCTCACGACGGCCGTATACAACCACTCCGACGACGGTCACGTGTTGTGGACCCGGTTTCATGCCCACGAGGTGTCCAGGGCGGACATGCAACAGTACATGTGGCAGCGGCTCGTGGTGAATTCCTTTGTGGACATGACAGGAGGAGTCAGCGTGTCGGTGGCCCCGTGGCCGAACGCCCATCCCATGGCGCTCAGTGTCGCCGTGCTTCCGACAGTCGGGTATGACCCGCTGGCGTTCTCGGGAGGCGTGACCCAACTGCTGGATATCCTGGCCACGGCACGCGTTCCCGGCAGTTTCTATCTGACATCCACGGAACTGTCGTCCCTGAATGACCTGCGCAACCGTCTGATTACGGCCGGTGAAGTCGGTGTGACCGCTGAAAGTGATCGGGTGCTGAAGGGGCAACCCATGGAAGTGCAACGCGACCGGATCATGAAGGCGAAGCGTGACCTCGGCATTGAAACCCTGCACGGCATCTATCCCCCCGGTGGATTTTTCGACGGAAACACCATCCGCGTGATGGACGACCTGGCCGTCGACTATCTGGTATTGCCGGGTCTGGACTCCTGGGCACCCGGGGAGCTCAACTGGTGGAACCATGTGGACTACCGGGAGCGCCTGAACCAGGACGAAGTGATCGAAGAAACGCCGCAGGTCGAACTGTTCGTGCCGGGCGGAAGTACGGCCAGTCAGCAACCCCAGCCAACCGGCCCTCCTCCGAAAACGTTGCCGGATCCCGTAGCGACGGTCTCCATCATTGAAGGCATTGCTCCGACATTCGAGGCATCGTACCGCCTGGTCCGGGACGTGAACGGCCACTACGTACTGCCCTATTACCCGGAAACCTACTCGGCCCGGACGACATCGGCCGCCGACCTGGAACGGACGCTGGCCCTGGCCCGCTCGGAACGGGCATGGATTGCCACCGTGAGCGACGCGCTCATCTGGTGGCGTCAGCGTCAGAGCATCCGGCCGCTCATCGTGTCGCTGGGTCGGCAGGAAATGCACATTGACGTCAACAACGACAGTGAATCGATTGTGGACGGTGCCGTACTGGAGATCAAGATGGGCGACCAGCGCTTCCGCAACATGCGGGTGGCCGGTGGCGAAGGGGAAGTCCGGTATGAGGAGGAGTCCGGTGTGGCCTATGTCCACTTGCCGACCCTCGACCTGGGGCCCCGCCGCGTGGTCCTCACATGGGACCGGCGTTGAACCAGCCTGCCCCTCTACTCTACCCTAGCGAAACGGGCGCTCCTTGCTGAGCATGCCCATGAGGTCATGCGTTCCCATGGGCCCGTGCCGGTAGATGAACGGCTCGCCATAGGTGGCTCCGATCCGGTACCCCGCCACGCGCATGCGCGCTTCTATCCACTGCATGAAGGCCGGATTCGAGATGAAAGTCTCGGGTTCGTCCGGCGCCGCGACGTAATCGGGCGAGTGGAACTGCGACGTGTAGGCTCTCAGCGCCTGCATGCGGCGCTCCCAGACATCCGATACGTCGACCACGAGCGTCGGCTCGAGCTCGATGGACTGGATGTAATGCAGGACGTGATGCGGCCGCCAGGCTTCCTGGAGAACGCCGTTTTCGTCCTTTGTTTCAATTTTCGTCAGACCCGACTGGAAGACGGCGTCCCCGACCAGTCGGGCGGCGGCCGGATGGTCCGGGTGCCGGCAGTCCGGCGCATTGATGAGCAGGATATGGGGCCGCAACGCCCGCAGGGTCCGGATGACTTTCAGGCGGTTCTCGTGCGTGTCGGCAATATCACCATCGGGGATGTCCAGGTTCAGGCGCGTTCGGACCCCGAGGATACGGGCGGCCTCGGCGGCCTCGGCCGCCCGACCGCTGACCGTGCCGCGCGAGCCCAGTTCGCCGCGCGTCAGGTCCACAATACCCACCGAATGCCCCTGGTCGACCAGGCTGCAGATGGTTCCGCCGGCGAACAGTTCCACGTCGTCGGGGTGGGCTCCGAAGGCGACTACATCACAGGTCATGATACCACCAGGTTGACCAGACGGCCGGGAACGTAGATTTCGCGGCGCATCGTTTTGCCTTCCAGGTGCCGGGCCACATTCGGATCGAGCTTCGCGACAGAGAGGATGTCTTCTTGCGAGGCGTTCGCATCGACCGAAATAGTCGCCCGGAGCTTGCCGTTGACCTGGACGGCCAAGTCAATGGTGCTGTCCTTGAGCAGGGCCGGGTCGGCCACGGGCCAGGGTTTGTAGGCGAGCGTTTCCGCATGTCCCATCCGGCTCCAGAGTTCCTCTGCCATGTGGGGGGCAAGCGGCGCCAGCATGAGCACGAATGAGCGGGCCACGTCGCGGGGAATCCGTTCCAGGGCAATGAGTTCGGACGTGAATTCAATGAGCGCGGCAATCGCCGTGTTGAAGCTCATCCGTTCCATGTCGTGGGTGACCCGCTCGATGGTCTTGTGCAGGCTGCGGAGCAGGGCCTCCGGCGCCACCTCGTCAGTCACCAGGAGTTCGCCGCTGTCCTCGTCGACGAAATTGCGCCATACCCGGCGCAGGAAGCGGTTGACCCCCACGATGTCGCGGGTATTCCACGGTTTGGATGCGTCCAGCGGGCCCAGGTACATCTCGTACAGACGGAGCGTGTCGCATCCGTACTGCTCGTTGATTTCGTCCGGGCTTACGGCGTTTTTCAGGCTCTTGCCCATCTTGCCGTACTCCTGCGTGACGGGCTCCCCATCGTGGAAGAAGCGACGGCCGGGTTGATCCTGGACCTCGGTGGCCGGGCGGCCGTCCTGGTCCACCACTTCGGTGGCTTCCACGGCTATGCCCCGGGCATCGCGGTAGGCGTAGGCCTGGATATAGCCCTGGTTGTAGAGCCGTCCAAAGGGCTCCTTGGTACCTACATGGCCCAGGTCGAACAGCACCTTGTGCCAGAACCGGGCATAGAGCAGGTGCAACACGGCATGCTCGACACCTCCGATGTACAGGTCCACGCCATTGTCGCCCATCCAATACCGTTCTTTCCCCGGCGCCACGAAGGCCTCGTCGTTGGTATTGTCCAGGAAGCGGAGGTAATACCAGCAGGAGCCGGCCCATTGCGGCATGGTGTTCAGCTCGCGCTCGTAGGTAACACCGTCCAGTTCCACCGTGCGCCAGGCTTCCGGTGCCCGACTCAGCGGCGGGCGGGGCGGGGCATCGGGGTCGGACGTGGCGGTGGGGCGGAAGTCGTCCATCGGGGGGAGTTCCACCGGCAAATGCTCCTCCGGAACGGCGCGAACCGTGCCGTCGGGGCCGTGCAGGATGGGAAACGGTTCGCCCCAGTACCGCTGCCGGCTGAACAGCCAATCGCGCAATTTGTAGGTGACCGTCCCTTCGCCGTGGCCGTGTTCTTCGAGCCAGGCAATCATTTTCTTCTTGGCGGCCGCCATTTCCAGGCCGTCCAGGAAGCCGGAGTTGATGGCGGCTCCGTCCCCTGTCCATGCCTTGCCTTCGAAGTCGTCCGGTGGCTGAACGGTCCGCACGATGGGGAGGTCAAACGTCTCGGCGAATGCCCAGTCCCTGTCGTCCTGAGCCGGAACGGCCATGATGGCTCCCGTCCCGTAGCCCATCAACACATAATCGGCCACCCAGATGGGAATCCGTTCTCCGTTGACAGGATTCACGGCAACGGCACCCGTGTCCACACCCGTCTTGGTCTTGCTGTCGGCCATCCGGTCGATGTCCGTCTTTGCTGCGGTGACGCTTCGGTAGGCGTCCACGGCCGACTGGTGGTCAGGCGTCGTAACACGGTCCACCAGCGGGTGCTCCGGCGCGAGGACCATGTACGTAGCTCCGAAAAGCGTGTCGGGCCGGGTGGTGAACACGCGGATGGTCTCGTCGTGTCCATGTACGCGGAAGTCCACGTGGGCGCCCTCGCTCCGGCCGACCCAGTTGCGCTGCATGAGCTTGACGGGCTCCGGCCAATCGACGTCATCCAGGTCGCGCACCAACCGGTCCCCGTACGCGGTAATCCGCAGCATCCACTGCTTCAGGGGACGCTTGAACACCGGATAATTGCCCCGTTCGCTCCGGCCGTCGTTCGTCACCTCTTCGTTGGCCAGGACCGTCCCCAGCTGCGGGCACCAGTTCACGGGTACCTCGGCGAGGTAGGCCAGGCGGTATTCAGCCAGGACGGCCTCCTTCTCCGCTGCCGTCTTGCCGTTCCATGCAGGATCCTGTGCGGCCAGCCGGTCTTCCAGTTCCGCAATCGGGCGCGCCCGTTCCTGCTCGGCATCGTACCAGGAGTGGTAGAGCTGCAGGAAGATCCACTGGGTCCAGCGATAATAGTCCACATCCGTCGTGGCCAGTTTCCGATCCCAGTCATAACTCAGACCGATCGACTTCAGCTGCCGGAGCATGTTCTCGATGTTCGTCTCGGTCGTGACCCGCGGATGCACGCCGTGCTCCACGGCATACTGCTCAGCGGGTAGGCCGAACGCATCGAAACCCATGGGGTGCAATACGTTGAAGCCACGCATCCGCTTGTACCGCGCCGTGATGTCGGTCGCAATGTACCCCAGGGGGTGACCCACGTGCAGTCCCACGCCACTGGGGTAGGGAAACATGTCGAGGACGTAGAACTTGGGGCGGGACGTGTCGGGCGACTCGGGAGTGCGGAAGGTCTTGCAGGACTCCCAGTGGTCCTGCCATTTCTGTTCTATCTGCCGGAAGGGGTAATCAGCCATCGGAAAAAATGCGTGGGATGATGCTCAAATACTCAGTACTTGATGCGTCTCGGTGTCCAGTTCCAACTCGTCCAGCAACCGCTGGGTGAAACCGGGACCGTATTTGTTCATGAAGTACACCGGACTCACAAAACGTTCCTGCAACGTTCCGTCCGGGACGAGCGACAGGATGGCGCGCTCCAATTGGTCGCGGACAATGTCCTGCCGGGACCGTTCGGCCTTGACCAGGCGGTTCTTCAGCCCGGACCACTCTTTCATGAACTGGGCCCGCATGGCCTCGGCGCTCTTCACGAGCGAGGGATCCATCTGCTCGATGACTGGCTTGATCGCGTTCACGGCCTCGTGGAGATGTTTGCCTGCCGAAGAAAAGACCTCGTCCAGGTCAACGTCCATGTTGTCCAGCACCACGCGACGGAACAGCCGGTCGAGTTGGTCTTCCAGGTCCGGCACGTCGAGGCTGTAGCGGTCCAGGACTTTCTCAATGCGTCGTTCAACGAGCGAGACACTTGCCCTCGGGAAAATGATGGGCATCGGTATGTGGGCCCACGTGTACAACGGTTTGAACTGGGCGAAATAGGCGACTTCCCCGGGTCCGGCCACATAGGCTGCGGTTGGCAGGACGGCATCCTGGAGCAGCGGGCGAAGGACTACATTGGGGCTGAAGGAGCCGGGATCCCGGGACAACAGATCGAGCAGATCGGCCTCGGTGATGGGTGTTCCGTCCCGGAGCTCGAGGCCCTGGTCGCCTGCATCCACGGCCACGCGGCCGTCCTCCCGATGCAGGAACAGATTCGTGGGGGACGAAGTGACCTGGGCGTGCCAGGACGTGGAGAGCGAGCTGCTGACGGTTTCCAGACGCTCGTGGCTACCCCGCCAGTCGTTGATTTCATGTTCGAAGACCTGTTCCCCGAGTCGCTTCAGATCCGGATCGTCCGGAGACACGAACAGGATGCGTCCGGTCCCGGTCATGGCCTGCATGACCTGGACGAAGGCGGAAAGGAACGTGCGACCAGGAACGTAGGCCTCCCGCAGCAGGCGCATGACGTCGTCGCGGAATTCCGTGGGCTGCAACAAACCCTCCAGTTCGTCCAGCGTACCGACGATGCCCTCGGGGAGGGTCCGTCTGCCGATGGCCCGTCCGTTCTGGGTCTCATCATCCGGACACGTGATGGTCTTCGGAGTGTCTCCCTCGAACAGACCGCACCAGGCAATTTCCTCGAAGTCGTGATCCTCTCCTTCGAGCCAGAACACGGGGACGACCGGTCGTCCCGTTTCGAGCTCCATCCGGGACGCCAGTTGGATGGTCGTGAGGGTCTTGTACAGCGTGTAGAGGGGGCCGCCAAACAGGCCCAGTTGCTGCCCCGTGACGACAGCGACCGATTCCGGGTTTTCCAGCTTCAGGATGAGGGGCTCACTGGCGTCGAGAATGCCCCATTCCCGGGCCTGCTTTCGAAGCAGATGTGTCAGGGGCTTCCGGTCAGGATGCGCGCTTGCCGCAGCTTCCGCACGGGCTGCCCGATCGGCTGCCAGCCGGAAGTCTCCGTTGAAAAAGGATTCCAGTTTGTCCGGCTCATGGACATAGTCACTGAACAGCCGGGAGAATGATTGAAAGGATGAAAAGGGAATCCGTCTCAATTGCTCTCACTTTTCAATCGGCTGATATCATCCCGCAGCCGAGCCGCCCGTTCGTAGTCTTCCTCCGCGATGGCGGTCTGAAGGTCGTCCTCCAGTTTCTCCAGCGCGGACTTGGGTTCGGCAGGCTCCGGTTCGGCCATGGCTTCGGACGGGGCATCTTCGCTCTCGTCGTCCGAGTCGTCGGCCGGAATGCCCGCTTCGTCCAGCACGGCCGCGTCCACGAAAATAGGGGCGTCGACACGTACGGCCAACGCGACGGCATCGGACGGTCGTGCGTCCAACTGCCCGGATGCACCCGCAATGGCGTAGCGGATCTTGGCGAAGAACGTGCCTTCCCGCAGCTCATCGATCACGATATCCGTGACCTCCGCGCCCACGGCGTTGAACAGGTCCCGGATGAGGTCGTGTGTCATGGGCCGGGGCGGCTGGATTTTCTCCAGTTCGAGGGCAATGGACTGGGCCTCGAACGCCCCGATAATGATGGGCAGTCGGCGGTTTCCATTCACTTCGCCCAGCACAAGGGCATATGCCCCTCCACTGGAGGGACTCGTGGAAAGGCCTATGATATCGACTTGGACAAAATCCATACGGATGGGTGGGCTATGGCATTTCCGACAGAGCAGAGGTCAACGCATCCAGAAATGCCTGGTTCTCATGGGGCGTTCCGGCATTCACCCGGAGCCATCCTTTCAGCTCCGGGTACCCGCCCATGTTGCGTACAAGTACCCCCCGGTCCGCCAATCGTTCAAGCATGTCGGACGGGTCGTGTCCGGTACGGAAAAGTACGAAGTTTGCCTGGGACGGCAGTACATCCACGGCAGGCATGTCCTGGAGCGCGCCCGTCAGGCGCGCAGTGGCGTCCTGGATGAGACCAATCCGCTCCTGGATGATCTCCGGGTGCTGAACCAGGGCCATGCCCACGGATTCAGCCATCCGATCCACCATGAACGGCAAACGGGCCTTGAGCAGGTGACCGGTGACTTCCGGATGGGCCACCAGGTACCCCAGCCGGATACCGGCAAGACCGAACGCCTTCGACAGTGTCCGGACCACGATCACATTGGGATGCTCCGGCAGCAGTGTCAATGCGGAGGCTTCCGGGTTGAACTCGTGGTAGGCTTCATCCACCACCACGAATCCACGGGCTGTTTCCACAATCCGCTTCACGTCCCGGAACGGCATGGCCAGGCCGGTCGGATTGTTCGGAGTGGTTACAATGCTCACGTCCGGATCTTCGGTCCGGATGGCATCCAGCAACGCCTCGGTATCGAACTGCAGGTTTTCCCGCGGTGCGACGCCCACCACACGACCACCAAAGAGCCGGATGACCGACTCATAAAGCGCGAACATGGGTCGCGGCACGACGACCGGGCGGTCCGGGCGAATGAGGCAAAGCCCGATGGTGTGGGTCAATTCGTTGGATCCGTTTCCCACAAGGATGCCGGACGGATCCACACCCAGGCTGGTGGCAAGCGCGTGGACGAGTCGGTCCGGTTGTTCCGACGGATACCGGTTGAAGGGAATCTGGAACCAGGACTCCAGCAATTCCCGCTTCAGGACCGGCGGAAGATCGAACGGACTCTCGTTCTGGTTCAGCTTGTAGGGAACGCTGCGTGCACCGGGCACGATGTAGGGGCGCTCGGCGCGGACTTGGCTGCGCAAGCGTTCAACCAGCAGATCGTCGGGCTCTTTCACGGTACCTGGAACGGATGGCGGGTGGGAGACGGGCAGATCACCCGCACACCGGATCAGTGGCCTCCGGGTTCCCCGTCAAATTCGGAAAGATGGGGAAGACCCCTGAATTCGAAGTCCGGCAGGCACTCTTCCTGCACGAATCCTACGGCTTCGTGCAAGGCCGACACGAATTTCCCGAAGTCCTCCTTGTACAGGAAGATCTTGTGCTTTTCGTAGGATTCCTCACCCGTTCGTTTGCTTTCCGTGATGGTCAGGAAGAAGTCTTCCCCGGAACGGGTTGTCTTGACATCGAAGAAGTACGTACGCTTGCCGGCGGGGACCCGTCGGGAGAACACCTCATCCCGATAGCTCCCGCGTTGATCATCCCCGTGATATCCACCGTGATAATCGTCATCAGAATAATCCTGGCTCATGGTTTCCTCCGCGCTCGCAGCCCGATTGGTGGTTGGGTTGCCGGGAATATGCACAAATCGCGACAAGAAAAGCAACGGATGCCCGTCACGGGCGCCCTGGTGCACCTCTCAACAGCCTTCTAAAGAAGGTCAGGGATCCGGAACGGCACGAGGGGCATTTCGGTGAGACTGCTGGGACCCCATTCAGGACGCGCAATCATCCGCGCCAGTCGACGGGCCCAGTAGCCGTCCACGCGCGCCAGGGCGCCCGCTACCTGCCGGGCTTCGTTGAGTTGCCCCTGGGCCACGTGGACCTGACCCAGGTCGAAGAGGGCGGGTGCAAAGGACGGGTCGTACGCAATCACGTCCTGCAGCAACGCGGCTGCACGACTCCATGCATGCATACCCATCGCGCTCCTGGCGCGTCCATAGGTGGCCAGATGCCGGAATGGGCCGGCGGCGGCAGCGCGCCCGAAATGCAGATCGGACTCCGTCCAGTCGCGCCGTGCCAGATTGATGAGTCCCAACAGATAATTGGCGCCGTAGTGTCCGGGTTCGGCCTGGATGGAGGCCTGGAAACCCTGTTCCGCGAGTTGCCTGTCTCCGCCGAGATGCGCCAGCAAGCCGAGGCTGTAGAGGAGTTCGGGGTCGGGTATGGGAGCGGAGATGGCCGCGTCCATGAGGTCCAGCAACTCCGACAGGATGAGCGACCGGGTTGCGGCTACGGATAATCCGTTCATATCCCGGCGACCGTCGGGACGGGACAGTGCGGCCATCGCCGCCCCCAACTCCGTCATCTGGTGCCAGGGGTCGTTTACGGGGATCAAATCCGCGATGGTGCGGGGCGGTTGCCCGTCCAGGAAGGGCTGCAGCAAGGGACGGGGGTCATGCGCGACCGTGATTTCTTCCCGGAGGACGTCCGTCCGGGGCGAAAGGACCGTTCCTGCTGTAACAATGCCCACAACATCACCCCTGGAATCCAACAGCGGACTTCCGCTGTCGCCGGGTCGGACGGGGTTCGTGGTAATCCATCGACGCCCATCCATTCCAGCATGGAGGCGCCCGGTGGATTGGCGTCCCGGAGAGAGGGTATACAGCCACTGTTCACTCGCATCCGCCGGGAGTGGTGCCAGACGGACAGGAGCAATGCCTTCATCCAGGATGACCGAAGGATCGACATACAACAACGCCAGGTCACGCTCGGCACTGATGGCCCAACCCCGTCCGACGCGCATCTGTCGTCCTGACGGGAGTAGGACGGTAATGACCGATGCATTCCGGATGATATGCCAGGACGTGAGCACGGCAGAACCGGCTACCAGAACGGCGTGACCGTCCCTGCGCAGCAGCGTTGTACCGGCCGCGGATTGTATTTCTGCAAACAGCGGCAGAACGGCACGGGCCAGGTCTGGAGTAAACGCAGGACGTGGAACGACTTCGACCGGGATGCCCGGCGCCTCCACGGGACGACCCGCATTCGGAAGAATCCATGGACCCACGGTGACGATGTCCGGCCGGGGATCTTCGGCCACATAGATGAAGGTCCGCGTGAATCGATAGACCATGGTGCCCGCTATGGCCTGGCCATCCCTGGACTGGGGCCTCGTCGCATTCACCTGGCGCAACGGACCGTCCGGTGCCGGACTGGACACATCCGACAGAAGCCACCCGGTTGACAAGGCATCCCGGGCGTGGGATGCCGAAACATAGGCGGAAAGTTCAACACGCAGGGTATCGCCGGGAAACAATACACTGCGATCGGCCTCCGCGCGAAGCTGGACATCCTGTACCACCTGGGCCCGCCCCTGTCCCGCGAGGACTGGAAGCAGTACCAGGAAAAGGGCTATGTGGCGCAAGCCGCGCATTCAACTGCGGGCCGCGATGATTCCCAGGACCAGACGCGAGAGGTCGGCTTTGACGCGACGACCCGTCTCAAGGACTTCTTCGTGATTCAGCGGGGCGGTGTTCAGGCCAGCGGCCGGATTCGTGATGGTGGACAGGCCGAGCACGGAAAGCCCCAGACGATGCGCCACCAACACCTCCGGTACCGTGCTCATGCCAACGGCATCGGCTCCGAGTTGCCGGAATGCCCGTATTTCGGCCGGCGTTTCGTAGTTCGGTCCCCGGGTCCAGATGTAGGTACCGGTCACTGTTGCTATGCCAAGGTCATCTGCCACGGTCCGGGCGCTCTCTGTCCAAGCGGCATCGTACGGATGGCTGGAACGCACCGGCGGCGCGAGCTCAGGAAGCAAGGCTTCCATCGGATTCTCGAAGGTCCAATTGATATGATCGGTAATCCACATCAATGTGCCGGGCGGATAGGCCGGATTGACGCCCCCAGCGGCGTTCGTCACGACCATGGACGTAACACCGAGGGCGGCCAGGAGACGGACAGGGAACGTGACGGCCGGCATGTCATGCCCTTCGTACATGTGCAGTCGTCCCTGGACAAAGACGACCTGGGTGCCCTCGAGCGTGCCGAAGACCAGCCGGCCCGAGTGTCCCTGCACCGATGACGCCGGATAGTCGGGAATGGAAGCGGTTTCCAGGACCACGGGATCCTGCATGATATCGGCCAGGTCACCGAGCCCCGATCCGAGCACAAGGCCCAGTTCGGGTGCAGGCCCCATGCGCGTCCTGACCCAAGCAGCCGCTCGCGACACGTCGCTCATGATTCCGCCTTCCGCTTGACCACCACCATCGTCATGTCATCGGACCGGCCCATGCCTTCAATGAAATGATGGACATCCTCCGTCAACAGCCGAAGGATGGCCGAGGCCGACTTGGAGCCCACCTGGGCTACCTTGTCAGCCAGGCGTTCATCCCCATACAGGTCACGCCTGGAGTTCATGGCCTCGGAAAATCCGTCCGTATACAGAACGAGGGCGTCGCCGGGTTGCAGGATGACCGTCATTTCCTCTATCCCGTTGTCGAAGACCTTGCCGTCTGAAAACCCGATGGCCATGCCGGCAGGCCGCAGGAATTTGTACGAGTTCTCCGATGCACGTCGCAGGATGGCCGGATTGTGTCCGGCACGCGCGAACGAGAATGTGCCTGTCTGGACGTCAAGTATTCCATAAATCATGGAGATGAAGGTCCCCGACGGCACGTTGATGCAGAAAAGGTGGTTCAGGCGGCGCATGACCTCCGCGGCGGGCAATTCCAGGCGGGCGAGGGTCTGAAGGATGCCTTTGACGAGGGTCATGTAGAAGGATGCGTGAATGCCTTTGCCGCTTACATCTCCGACCACGAATGCCACGCGCTGACCGTCCAGTTCGATGAAATCGTAATAGTCGCCGCCCACTTCGTTGGCCGGAAGACACATGCCCGCAATGTCCAGTCCCGCAATACGGGGCATGGTGCGGGGCAGGAAGTTGGCCTGGACCTGGTAGGCAATTTCAACCTCCCGCTTGACCCGCTCCTGGCTGGCCATCTCCGTCACGTACTCAGGAACGTATTCTTTCAGGTCACGACCGGATCGCCCGCCCAGGAGTGCGATGAATGCGAATACCAGGACAGATGTCAGCAACAGGGACGCCAGCAGCAGGTCCACCCAGGTGTCTATGCCGCCGACCAGGTACCCCTCTTTCAGTTGCCACAGCAGATGCGACGTGAACAAGGCCACGAGCATCGTCATGAGGTCGTATCGGTGGAACAGGACGCTGATCAGCAGCCCGAAGCCGGCCGATACCGCGAGGCCTTCCACCGTCATATGGAAATTGATGGGCGACGCATCCAGGATGATGGCGCCCAGAGTGACGATCGGAATGACGCACCAGGCCTTGTCGCAAATCCGATGGGCAATTACGCCGAAGCTCATGGCCAGCGTCACGGTGGAAAGCCATGACATGGCGAAACCGGCCATGACCACACCCAATACAGGTCGGGCAAACGTATCCGAAACCAACGTGTCTTCAATCTGAGGCTGCAACGCGTCAAATGCGAACATGCCAAGCGCTGCCACGCCGAGGAGTGCCCCGCCCCCGAGCATACCGCGGATGAGCATGGTGCCGAAAGGGACATTCTGAAGATCGCCATGCCGGAACAGGACCATGGTCCGCAACTTGCCCGGGAATCGGTCCCGGGACAGCGAATCCGTTACACCGGAGACCATGAAGACAAACAGCGATACGCCCCCTGCGACGACGGAAAAGAGAACAATCCGGACCAGGATATCGGCCCATAGTGGCCAGTCGAAACCGACGAATCGACCGTTGCTGCCCATGACCGCCACGCCGCCGATCAGCGTACCCACGATCACGGCATCGATCATGGCACTCTTGACGTCCACGAGACGGGACATCAATCGACGGAAGAATACCACGATGAAGATGATGACCAGCAGGATCCACGCGCCAACCGTAATGAACTGCATGACGGATGCCAGCATGCCGTACCCGTTGGTCATCCCGGGATTGAACTGAAGGTCAATGCGCCCCAGGTTGCCTGCGCTGGTCACCGTGGTTCGGGCCACAATGGACTGGCCGGCAATGGGGGGATCAGACACCAGGGTCACTTCGGCCATCCGACCGTCGGTACCGGCCAGGGTCCTCAGGGAATCCGTGCGCCAGGTCACACTCCGGAGTCCCGTGCGGTCGAAATGATGGGACAGGAGGATCCGCACGTCGGAGGAATCGAGCAGCACCATCTGTCCGGACTCCAGGCGCTGCAGGCGTTCGTCGGATGATCGTTCGCCCGGCGGGCGGGCGAGATCGAATCGCACGTGCCCCAGCAGGGTCGTATCGGACAACGCCGCCAGACGTGCACGCGTGGCGGCCACGCCCCCCGTGTCGGCCGCCACAATCCTGGCGAGTGCGCCCCGGTTGACCGTGAACTGGGCCGAACCGAACAGCCGTCCGGACCCGACGGTCCCCGACTCGTTGCGGAAACCGACGACGGCTCCATCCAGGTTCAGTTGGATCTCGAATACCGTGTCGAAGTCCGCAAAAGTGTCATCCGGACCGGCAGATGGGTCCCGGGTACGATAGGTCAGGTTCCAGAAATAGGCGGGAATGGGTGCCGCCGCGCCGGATGCCAGGAATGCGGTGGCGTCGCTCTGACCCAGCACCCGTTGGACCTGTTCCAACAAGTCTGTGTCGCGCATGAGCTTGGCCGACGTGGTCAAGTTGTCGACACTGTAGCCCTGTGAGGCCAGGAAAACATTGGCCCGGTCAATGGCCTCATCCTCGGTGAGGGAATAGACCGCGGCGCTGTCCGGATGCAGCCGCGGCATCATCAGGGCGAAGGCGGCCAGACCCAGAATACCGACCAGCAACAGCACGAAATCCGTACCGCGCAGGCTGAAGGTATCAAGTTTCCGGGTCGGCGACATTCAGGATACCCGAACGTTTCGGGGGGTATTTCTCCAACGTCCGAAAATAGGGTTCAGCATGGGAAGTGTTCAGCTTTTTTCTGCGTTCCGCCGAATGGCCTCCCGGATGGTGTCCACGCGATACCCCCGTCCGGCCAGCCACCGGATGATCTTGCGCTCCCGGATCCGGTCATCGGATTCGCGGCGGTATCGGACGTCCGCCTTCTCCATGAGGTCATCGAGCCGTGCGTCGAGGTCAACTTCCTGAATGAGCGACGCCAGGATATGATCGGCGTCGGCGGGACGTATCCCTTTCCGCATCAAATCCATGCGTACCCGTGCCGGTCCGTATTTGCCCAGTCGCGAACGGGCATACATCCGGCCGAACGCAGCATCGTCCAACAATCCGGTATCCAGGAGCATGCGGATGAGTCGTTCCGTTGTTTCCGGGGGCACGTCGAGCTGAGCCAGACGCTGGCGGACCTCCCGTTCGGACCGGGGGCGATACTCCAGGAAGCGCATGATGCGGGACCGGCTCCGGAAATACAGGTCCTCCTCCAGCAACTCGGCGCATTCCTGTACCGTCAATGTCCTTCCTTTCCGGAGTCCGTGGGATGCAATGAGATCCACATGAATGCCGAAAGCGAAGGCATCATCCAGGTAAATGGAGCACCGGTTGGCATCCTTGCGTTGCCAGACCAGCCTCGTTATGGTCCCGCCCGCGTCCGGGGGAGGGGTGCGCTGGATGGGTTTTATGCGCCCGATGGACATGTCGGCTTATGGAAGCTGGATGCGAATGCTGTCAAGAGCTATACCGCCCACGAAACCGATGGCTCCGGGTACATTTCCTTCACCGGCACGTGATCGCGTGTTGGCCCGGATCTCGGCCCAACTGGCGAACGCCCGGTCGCCCCGGACCAGGGCTACCATCAATGCGTGCGGGGGGAACGGACTGTTTTCTTCAGGGACAGGTACCGCATAGACCCCTTTCCAGACCGAACGTACCGTGGGGTCTTCCGGGAAAACAGCGTTGGGAAGCAGGAAGAAGTCGAGGATGGATGATGAGAACGCATCGTCCGGCACCAACTGCGCTTCCATCCACCAGCCTCCGTCCAGCACGTCCCATGCCACATCGACCTGGACCGGATAGACGTAGCCGCGTGCCGCATCCAGTCCCAGATCCAGGGAGTCCAGCCCGATGGCCAGGGTATCGACCAGGATGGCCGGGATGGCATCGGTCGACGGTGTGACCGTCCACGCCGAAATCGAGAGGGCAGGTGGCACCGTGCCGTTGGCGAGGATGGTCCGATCCTGCAACGTGACTTGGAGCGTGAACCGGTCACCGGGTCTGACGACGGGGACCGGATGGTCTACGGGGCCATACCGCCCATCGCCGAGCAGGGTGTAGGCGTGGGGGACGTTGTTCAGGTGCAGGACCACATTTGCATCCTCCCGTCCAGTGGTCCCTTCGGACCGCGGGGTGGTCAGCGACTGGACCGATCGGACCGAAACTTCAGGAAGGGGTTGGTTGGCCACTACGTACGCTTCGATGACCGGCAGGTCCGGCGGTTCGTGGACCACCGCGTCGCACGACGCAAGGACCCAGACAGCCACGATCAGCAGGCAGACTTGCAAACGCGGAGCATGCATGCGGGGGGTCATTGGATGAGCACCTCCACGTCGAAAAGGGGCAAGAGGGGCAAACCTCGCCGGTTCCTGGGATTGGCTATGGCATCCTCCGGGTTATAGCTCTGACCGATCACGTTGCGGCGAAACGAGACGTTGAACAGGTCCAGACCCACTTTCCATTCCGCATCCCAGGCCCGGAAGCGCCAGGCCATCTGTGCATCGACCCGGAAATACGGAGGCAGGCGACCATTGTTGATGTCGGGCTGGTACAATGTCCACGAGGGCGTTCCCGTGACCGGATCGTGAACCACGAATCGACCGATCGGAACCGTGACGGGATATCCGGACCGCCAGATCCCCGAGGCGCCGACGGTCCAGCGACCGAACGCCGATTGGACCACCAGGCTCGCATTCCGGGGCGTGTTGAACCGGGCCGGGCGCCAAGTTCGGGCCTCGCTATCGAGTAGACGATGGCGTGTGAGCGATCCCGTGTAGGAGGCCACTATACGCCAGCGGCCGCTGTGGTAATCCAATCCGAACTCCGCACCGGCGGACCGCTCCTCGCCCGTATCGTACTGGGCGAGCAGGGTCGCCACGGAAATGCCCGGACCAATGAGATCGGTCCTTCCGCTGAATCGTTCGTCGGGCAGGAGCACATTCCGGCTCGCTCGGCCGTACCCGTCCACGGTGAGGGACAACCCTTTGATGGGCCGGTATTCCACCCCGGCCGTGACCTGAGCCGAACGCGACGGAGGCAGGTCCGGCCCCGCCGGTACCCAACGACTGGAGACCAGATCATACAGGAACGCCAGGCGATCCTGGATGCGCTGCAGGTATTGCACCTGGGTGGCCATGCCGGCCCGTACCATCAGGCGTTCGGGATGGATGGAGTATTGGATGTTCAAGCGTGGCGAGGCCCGAACGTAATCCCCGTTCGCGAACCAACTCACCCTGAGTCCGGGCTGGATTTTCCATCGTGGAGCGGGCCGCCATACATCCTGGATATAGGCGGCCAACTCGGCCGAGTCGGAGGCGGATCGTTCCTCCAAAGGGTCGGAAAAGTCACTGGAATAGCGGACGACGGCATTGATGTCCGACGTGAAATGGCGTTGGACGAGGTGCAGGCCCATGCGCACCTGATGGGACAAGGAGGCGTACCAGTCCACATCCAATTTGGCGCCCAGGTCGGCCACCGATACGGCATAGGACGATTCCACCCACGAGGAACGACTGGGCAGGACGAACGCATTCTCGTCGGCATGATAGCGCGAATCGTACAGGGTTGAGGTCACAAACAGGCGCTCGCCAACCAGGCGCTGGAATCGCACGCTCGTCATGCTGTTGCCCCAGTCCTGGTCGATCTCGAAGAACAGGTCGGCCGGGCGAAGGAACGAATCGAAGTCCAGGGAGACGTCGAAAGGGAGTCGCAGATCCAGTACGTCCCCGCCTGAGTAGTGGGATATCGTGACCGTCGATCGATCATCCGGGCGCCAGGAGAACTTGGCGCTCCAGTCGTGGAAGTAATACCCCGTGCGAAGCGTGTCCCGTCGTCCGGTGTCATCGCTGACCGGGTGACGCAGACCGATGATCTTGTCTACGTACGACCGTCGACCGGCCAGCATGAACGAGGATCGTGAACTGATGGGCGATTCCATCAGGAACCGGGCATGAAGCAGGTTCATTCCGGCGTTGAGCCGCGGACCTGAGCGTCCTCCGTCCCGGAGTTCGGCGTCCAGGACCGAGGACAGGCGTCCACCGTATTCCGCGGGGAATGCACCCCGATAGAGCAGGATGTCCTTGAACGTACCCGTCTGGAAGGTGGAAACCAGGCTGAAGGCATGCCAGGGATGATAAATGGGAACGCCGTCCACCAGGTACAGATTCTGATCCGGGCCGCTTCCCCGGATCATCAGACCGCCGGTCGCCTCACCGGCCCGCTCGACACCCGGAAGCCAGCGGAGGCTCTCGAGCACATCGTCCACGCCCAATGTACCCGGCAGTGCGCGGAGACTGTGGGGAGGAAGGGCCACCAATCCCGGGGTCGTGGCGAGGTC
This sequence comes from Rhodothermales bacterium, assembly GCA_040221055.1. Classification (NCBI taxonomy): domain Bacteria; kingdom Pseudomonadati; phylum Rhodothermota; class Rhodothermia; order Rhodothermales; species Rhodothermales bacterium. Next base: position 68,819 of record JAVJVN010000014.1, read on the forward strand.
GGCGCGCAGGGTAGGCACAGCCTCGACCACAATGCCGCTGACGGCGAACGTAGCAGGCTCCAGCTCGAGCGCGAGCAGGGAGCCGTTCACCACGACCACCGTATCGGCCGGTTCGTATCCCACGAACGTGGCGCGAATCCGACGTCGTCCCCCCTCCACGCCCGGGAGGACGAAGAATCCGGCGTCGTTGCTTATTCCGGCTGCACCCAGTCCGGGAACCAGGATGTGGGCGCCCGTCAGGGTCTCCCCGGTCTCTGCGTCCCGCACGAAACCGGCCAGGTTATGATTCCGGGACCGAGTGGTCGTGGACGCGAGTGGAATGAGCACGAACTGGGTGGAGGAAATCTCCTGCACCCGGAAGGGGAGCCCCGTGACCAGGCACAGCAACGCATCGTGTGCCGACGGGCCCGTGTAGGAGCACGACGTCCGGAATGGAGCCAGCATCGTACGACTGAACACCACATCCACATCCGTCTGGACGGTGAATGCAGCCAAGGCGTCGGTCAACGGCGTATCCGCGTGCTGCAACCGGATGGTCTGCGCGTCTGCGGGGCCCACGACAAGGAGGGCAAAGAGAAGGATGATCGGGAGGCGGGACACGCGGCTTATAAACACCGCTGTCAACCGCGTTCCTTCGGCGTGCTACGGCCGCGTGGCCAACAACCGGTATCGCGTGCCGCGTTCTTCGACGTCCAGCTCGGCACCGACGGCGGCCGCGACAACCCCCAGGATTTCATCCAACCCTTGTTCCCGGTCGAATGTACCGGTCAGATCACGACCGGACAGCGGCTTGTCCACTTCAATGCGGACGTTGAAGCTGCGACTCAGTGTGGCTGCCACAGAATCGATGGGCGTATTCCGGAAGATGAAGAGTCCCGTCCAATCCATTTCGGCCATGGCTTCGAACGGATACGGCGTTTCCGGAACACCCCCGTTGGGTACCCGGGTCGCAAGACCCGCATCCAGCCAGACGTCCTGGCCGGCGGCTTCCACGCGCACGCTGCCGGTGACCACCGAAATCCGGGTTTCGTCCGGTAGCGCTTCCAGGCCGAATGTGGTTCCAACCACGGTGGTGATCACATCTCCCGAGCGCACGGAGAAGGGGGCGTCCGCTCGGGGAGCCACGTCAAAGAACGCCCGGCCTTCCAGGCTGACGTCCCGCGGATTGCTGCGGCTTGTCCAGAGCGATGCGCCTTCCACCAGGCGTACCTGGGATCCATCTTCCAGGGCGACCATGCGAACCCCGTCAACGGGGGCTGTCAGCACCTGCGATGTATCCTGCAGGACCAGATATCCCACGACCAGCAATGCCACCACGGCGACGGCCGCAGCGGCCATCCGGGGTACCGATGCTGCCACGCGGCCGTACCATGAGCGTACGGTGGCGGGTTGCGCCTTCCGGGACCGGCTCCAGGCAATGTCGAATGCGGCCACATCCTCCGCCATCCGGTCCACGATTGCATTGAGCGCAGGATGGGAGGCGCACGCCGAACCGAACGAGGTCCGGCACTGCCCGAGTCGCAGGTGCATGTCCGCATCCAACCGGCGGCCCGATCTATCCATGGCCAGTGCCATCAGATCATCCAGCGGCGGCATGATCGCGTCCAGTCGGCATCCGGCCCGGTCCGATACCTGCACCCACAACCAGACCTGGCGGGCCAGCTCCGGTTGGTCGGCAAGGGCGCGACGGACCGTCTCTACGGTGTCGTCCGTCCACTCGTCGGTGTGCAATATGCTTTCGAGGGTTACATCCATCAGACCATAAGCCGTCATGAGGTCCGCAATAGTAACAGCACCACGACCTGCATGATGTCGCGCAAGCGTTCGAACGCCCGTTTGACCTGCATCTTGATCGCGGCTTCCGTCGATCCGGTCATTCCGGCAATCTCCTCATACTTGAACCCATGCTCGCGGAGTTCAATGATTTCCCGGGCGCGTGGCGAGAGGCTGTCCAATGCCCGATCAAGGTCCAGTCGGTCGGAAGGCCGGAACGGATCGATCGGGTGGTCGGGTGGGGCATGCGCATCGAACAGCCGTTCCTTGGGACGATAGCGGCCCCGATACCAATCCTGGAGCTCGTAGAGGGCCCCCTTCATGGCAAAAGCCTGTAGCCGTCCGTTGTCCTTCAGATCGGCCAGGCTCCGATGCACGCGGACCAGGCTGTTTTGCACGAGATCATCGACGTCCCCGCGCAGGCCGATCCGGTTGATGAAAAACCCCCGCATGACAGGCTCCAGGGCTTTCATCAAGTCATTCCGCGCCCGGTCGTCACCGTTCTTGGCCCGTTCCGCCAGGTGTTCGAGATCGTCCATTCAGCGCACCGATACCGTGAGGGCCAGCAATCCGAACACCATGGCCATCTTCACATGTCGACTGGCCCTGGGTGCAGGAAACCCTTCACCCACCGTACCTGCCAGGGCCAGTGCCAGGAATACCGCTGCCGGAATGCAGGTCAGCAACCAGGTCCCGGCGAATGCCGGAAGCACGGCCGGGGCCGGCAGGGCGATGAGGGTGCCCGCGAGCAGAACCTGCACTCCGCTCCGGACCCTTCGGGTACCCACCAGGACGGCAAGGGTCCGGCTTCCTACCCCGGAATCCCCGTCGGCATCCTCCGCATCCTTGACCAGTTCCCGGATGAGATTCAGCACGAACGCAAACACCATGGCCACCCAGAGGGCCGGGCCCAAAGGCGTGTCGAGGCGGGCAAAGGGGAGCGATAGGGTGACCAGGCCAGCGACGACCAGGTTTCCGATGAGGGGACGATGCTTCAGCCAGCGATTGTACAACCAGAGCAGGAGGGCGATACCGACCAGAGCTCCGAGATGACGCAGCGAAACCATGGCGCCGAGTACGAACGATGCGCCGAGGAGCACTCCGCCCATCAGACGGGCTGTCCGGAGCGATACCCGGCCGCTGGGAAGGGGGCGGTCCGGCCGGTTCACACGGTCCGCCTCCAGGTCCCGGAGGTCATTGTGTACGTTGCCCGCGGCGGCGACCGACGCCAGCGCCAGGGCGGCAAGGAGGGTACCGATCCAGTCGACCGGCTGGTCCATGCGCGTCAGCCAGGCACCCAGCACGACGCCGCACAGGACCAGGATCAGATTCAGCGGGCGGATGAGTTGTACCATGCCTCAGTCCCGGCCTGCACGACTGCCTTCCGCATAGGTACCGAGGACGGTGACGTACGCGGCAATCTCCTCGAGGTGGGACAGGGCATGCTGCACGTGCTCGTCCCACTCGGCGCCCGCCAGGTCCAGGTAGAAGATGTAGTTGCCGGGGCTGCCGACCAGCGGGCGACTCTCAATCTTGAACAGGTCAATGTCCCGGAGTGCAAACACGGCAAGGCTCTTGAACAGGCCTCCCGGCACGTTCTCCTTCTGGGCATACAGGATGGAGGTCTTCAGGGTCTGCGCGGCGGAGCCGGACCCGGAATCAGTCGCCGGCCCCGTGTCGGAGCCAGCCCCTTTTCCTGCGCTTTCCGGTCGTGCCAAGGCCAGGAAACGCGTGTAATTCTGGTGATTGCTTTCGATATCGCTCGCCAGGATGTCCAGACCATACTCTTCGGCGGCCCGACGGCTGGCAATGGCTGCGTGTGTCCTGTCGCCCGCCCGTGCCACATCCCGGGCCGCTCCGGCCGTGTCGTACGCCGGTATGGGGCGCGCGCCGGGGACGTGCCGGCGCAGGAAGTCGCGGCATTGCCCGAGCGCCTGCGGATGCGAATGCACCTCCACCAGGTCCCCGGCGCGCGCCCCCCGGACGCCCAGCAATTGATGCCGTACCCGGAGATGGGTTTCGGCCACGATACGGAGGCGATGCTCCCTCAGCAGATCGTAGTTCTGGTGCACGCTGCCGTGCAGCGAGTTCTCGATGGGGATGACGGCGCGGTCGCACGCCTCGCCGGCCACGGCTTCGAACACCTGGTCGAAGTCCGGGCAGGGCACGACCTCGGCGTCCGGATACAGGCCCCGTACAGCCTCCTCGCTGTAGGCGCCGGTTTCTCCCTGGAATGCTACGCGCAACGAACTACCTCACATGGATTCAGGGGCTGAAATGCCGAGCACACGCAACCCGTTTGCAAGGACGTGCCGGGTGGCGACAGCCAGATGCAATCGGGCCTGGGCCACATTGGCCGACTCCCCGATGATATGACACTGACCGTAAAACTGCGTAAATGCCACGGCCGTTTCGCGGAGCCACGTGGCCAGACGATGCGGCTCGCAGGCCGCCGCCGCCCGATCCACCGCTTCAGGGAGTCCGAGCAACTGCTTCATGAGGGCGATCTCGGCGTCGTGGGTCAACGCGGACAGATCGGCGCCGGGCTCGGCTTCCAGTCCCGATTCGGCGGCCTTCCGGAGGATGGAGCAAATTCGGGCATGTGCGTACTGGAGGTAGAATACCGGATTCTTGTCGCTGGCTTCCTTGGCCAGGTCGAGGTCGAATTCGAGGTGGGTATTCGGCGAACGCATGAGGAAGAAGAACCGCGTAACGTCTTCCCCGACCTCATCCATGAGTTCATCGAGGGTCACGTACGTGGCCTTCCGCGTGGACATTTTCACCGGCTCGCCGCCGCGGATGAGCGTCACGAACTGGTAGATCACCACATGGATGGGATCGGCATCGAACCCGAGGGCCTTCACGCCGCTGAGGACGTCCGGGAACGTAGCTATGTGATCGGCACCGAACACATCCACAATCCGGTCGAAGCCGCGCTCCAACTTGTTGACATGGTAGCCGATGTCGGGCAGCCTGTACGTCGGCTCGCCGGTCGATTTGACAAGCACCGTATCGGCCTCCTTGCCGAAGGCGGTGGTCCTGAACCATACCGCGCCGTCCTTGTCGTAGGCCAGGTCCTTGTCCCGGAGCGACTGCACGATCTCCCAGATCTTGTCCGAATCGTACAGGGAGCGTTCGTTGAACCAGGAATCCATGTGGATGCCCAGTCGCGTGAGTGTGGCCTCGATCTCGGCAAAAATCCGCTTTTCGGCTGCCTGTTTGAAGACGTCGGCATCCTGCTCGGCTTCCAGCAGTGCGGAGCCGTGTTCAGCAAACAAGTCAGCTGCAATTTCTCCGATGTAGGCGCCCAGATACCCGTCATCCGGAAACGGCTCGGGCACCGTTACGGTATCGGGTGCATCCCCGATGACCTTTGTCGGTGTATCCGAGTCGACAAGCGCCACATAGCGACCACGCACCGATTCCCCCAGGATGCGCATCTGACGACCCGCATCGTTGAAATAGTATTCCCGGGTTACATCGAACCCCGACCAGTCAAGCAGTGTGGCTATCGTATCTCCCAGAACGGCATTCCGACCGTGCCCGACGGTCAGTGGACCGGTCGGGTTGGCACTCACGAATTCCACCAGGGCGGATTGCCCGGCGCCTGTGGATGTGCGTCCGAAGTCTGGTCCCGCCGCCAGCAGTTCACCCAGTGCATGGTACAGGTAGTCGGTGGCAAACCGGAAGTTCAGGAATCCAGGTCCAGCGATTTCGACCGCGGCAATCCGCTTGGGATCGAGCGCCAGGTGTTCCTTGAGGCGTTCCGCGATCTGGCGGGGGGCCTGTCGGAAGTGCCGGGCCAGCTGCATGGCGGCATTGGTGGACAGGTCGCCGTGTTCCGGATTCGCGGGCTGTTCGAATTCGGGCTGGAATCCTTCGGGACCTCCGCCCATCGCCTCGAGGGCGGCGGCAATGTGCTCGGTCAGATACTGTTGCATAAGGGCTGTGGAAGATGGGCGCAGGTCTACTCCCGGGCGTCGGCACGGATCCCCCAAAACCTGGGCGGCCGACGGCCGTAGAAGCGGTTCATCACCAGAAAGGTACGTTCCATGCGGCTTCCATCCGGATGTTCGGGCACGCCGACACCCGTCCTGATCTTGACCCTCCTGCTGCTGATCGGTGCGGTCGGCTCGCCCGTGCTGGCCCAGGACGACCATGCCATGACCATCGCGCGACTGAAATACGAAGGCGGCGGCGACTGGTACTCCGACCCTGAATCCCTGCCGGAACTGTTGTCGTTCGTCCGGACGACGACCCTGCTGGACGTGGCTCCCCGGGAGGAAGTCGTGGAACTGACCAGCGACAATCTCCACATGTTTCCCTACGTGTACCTGACGGGTCACGGGAATCTCCGGTTTTCTCCCGATGAGGCCATGCGACTGCGTCGGTATCTGGAGCAGGGCGGTTTCCTGCACGTCGACGACAATTACGGGCTGGACGTACACATCCGGCGGGAGATGAAGAAGGTGTTCCCGGACCGGGAATTCGTGGAATTGCCGTTCAGTCACGGCATTTACCATGCGCAGTTCGAGTTTCCGAACGGCCTCCCGAAAATCCACGAACACGACGGCAAACCGCCCCAGGGGTTCGGTATCCTGGACGATAACGATCGTCTCATGGTGTTCTACTCGTACGAATCCGACCTGGGCGACGGTTGGGATCCCGAAGTCGTCCACGACAACCCGCCGGAATTGCGGGAACGGGCATTGAAAATGGGGGCGAACATTTTGATCTACGCCATGATGAACTGAACCGGGGTTTGGTGCGTTGCCTCTCCACAACATCCGATTTTTGCCCATGTCGACTCTGCAGACCCAGGATCCCGAACTGTACGACGCGCTGGCTCGTGAGGCCCGACGCCAGAATGAAGGTCTCGAACTCATTGCATCCGAAAATTTCGTCTCCCGTGCCGTGCTGGAGGCCATGGGATCCACGCTCACGAACAAGTATGCGGAAGGTCTGCCGGGCAAGCGCTACTATGGCGGATGTCAGTTCGTGGATATTGCCGAGGATCTGGCGCGTGACCGGGCGAAGGCCCTGTTCGGCTGTGAGTGGGTGAACGTGCAGCCTCATTCGGGCGCATCGGCCAATGCCGCCGTTTACCTTGCGTTCATGAAGCCCGGAGACACCTTTTTGGGGCTCGATCTGGCCCACGGAGGGCATCTTACGCATGGGAGTCCGGTCAATTTTTCCGGCATCCTCTACAAGGCCGAATACTATGGCGTAGAAAAGGAGGGGCCCATGGCGGGGCGGATCGACATGGACCGTGTTCGCGACAAGGCCCGTACCGTACGGCCCAGGATGATTTCCATCGGTGCGTCGGCGTACAGTCGGGATTTCGACTATGCGGCGTTCCGTTCGATTGCGGACGAAGTGGGCGCCCCGTTGTGGATGGACATGGCACACACGGCGGGCTTGATTGCCGCCGGAGAGCTGAACGATCCCATGCCACACTGCCATGTGGTGACGACCACCACGCACAAGACCCTGCGCGGACCCCGGGCGGGCATGATCCTCGTCGGTCGCGACTACGAGAACCCGTTCGGAAAAGTGGCCCCGAAGTCTGGCCGCGTGAAAATGATGACCGAACTCCTGGACTCTGCGGTGTTTCCCGGCATGCAGGGCGGGCCGCTCATGCACGTGATTGCAGCCAAGGCTGTCGCCTTCAAGGAAGCCCTCGCCGACGATTTCAAAACGTACGGTGCCCAGGTCATCCGCAACGCCAAGGCCATGGCTGCCGCGTTCACCGAGCGGGGATATGACGTCGTATCCGGTGGTACGGACAACCACATCGTTCTCTTGGACCTGCGGAACAAGGGGTTGACCGGAAAGGATGCCGAGATCGCACTGCAGGCCGCCGACATTACGGTGAACAAGAACATGGTTCCGTACGATACGGAGAGTCCCTTCGTGACATCCGGCATCCGGCTGGGTACGCCGGCCATGACCACCCGTGGTCTCGGAGAATCGGAATTCCGGGAAGTGGTCCAGTTGATCGATGCGGTGTTGCAGGACCCCACCAGCGAAGCAGTGCAGGCCCGGACCCGATCGACCATCCACGAGATGACCGCCCGGTACCCCCTGTACGACTTTGTGACGGTCTGATGACGAATCCCGTGTACGATGAGTTGGTGGACCTGGGGCGCCGGCTGTACGAGCTGGCCCTGGTCCGGCGGGAGAACGAAGACATTACCGACCCGTCCGGACAGCCTATCGGCTGGCTGCTGGATACGCGGATCCCCATGTTGCGGGGAGACATCATGCGTGAGGTCGGGGATGTGCTGGCCGGGCGACTCACGGCCAAAGGCATCCACCAGGTTGCGGGTTATGGATTCGGGTCCTATGCGTTGGTTTCTTCGGCTGTCGCGGCCCAGGCGCCGGTGCCCATCCTGGGCGGATTCGTCCGGGAGAGCCGTAAAGCCCATGGGCGCCGGCGCCTGGTCGAAGGCCCCATTTCGCGCGACAAGCCGGTTGTTTTCCTGGACGATATCCTGAACAGCGGTCGCAGTGCCATGAAAGCCATCGAGCTCCTTCGTGCCGATGGCTTCCAGGTGGTCGGCATGATCTGCCTGTTCCATTTCACGTGGAGCGGTGGGCGTGCCCGCCTGCAAGAGCACGGCCTCTGGGTCGACTCCATCCTGGACCTGAACCTGAGGAAATGACATGATCGGTCGTGCCGTGGGTAGGATGAAAGATGTGGTCATGCGCAAGCGGGCCGGTAAAAGCCTGCCCGGTACCGATGCGCGTGTCGATATCGAGGCGCAGGCGGAGATGGGCTTCCTCGATCACCTGGAAGAACTCCGGTGGTCTTTGCTGAAGGGATTCAGCGCCATCGTGGCATGTACGGCCGTGGCGGGTGTCTACCGGCGGTGGGTCATCGAACATATCCTGTTGGCTCCCAAGAACCCCGACTTCATCTCGTACCGCGTGTTCAATATGGAGGTGACCCCGTTCGTCATCCAGAACCGGACCATCACGGGGCAGTTTTTTGCGGACTGGGGGACGGCGCTCGTCGTCGGGGCCATCATCGGTTCGCCGATCTTCATCTACTACTTGTGGCGGTTCATTGAACCGGGCCTGTATCCCAATGAAAAGGAAGGGCTTCGCTTCTCGGCCGTGTTTGCCACGTTCTTCTTCATTCTCGGGGTGTCCTTCGGGTACTTCGTCATCACGCCGTTGGCCCTCCAGTTCTTCGCCGCATACCAGATTTCCCCCGAAATCCAGAACGAATTCGACATCACGAAGTATTTCGAGATGATCACGTTCTGGTCGTTCGGAACGGGAATCCTGTTTCAGATGCCGGTGGTGATCTATTTCCTGGCCAAGCTGGGTATTGCAACGCCCGCCGCCCTGAGGCGTGTCAGGAAATATGCGTTGCTGGTGGCGCTCGTGTTGGGTGCGTTCTTTACCCCGCCCGATCCGTTTTCGCAGGTGCTGGTTGCCATGCCGTTGCTGTTGCTCTACGAGGCGTCCATTGGTATTGCGGCCGTCGTCCAGCGGCGACGAGAGCGTGAACTGAAGGCCGCCCTTTCCGACGATCCTTGATCCACACAGACGCTGCACGCCCATGAGACGACCCTCGGTACGAATCCTTGCTCCTGCCGTCGTGGCGGCCGCACTCGTTCTGATGGCCGTCCGGTCCGGGGACGATGATCTGTTCGAACTGCGGCGGAATTTCGAGATTTTCGGCTCAGTCTACGAGCAACTGGTGCTCGGATACGTGGATGACATTCGACCGCAACCGTTCATGCGTGCCGGAATCGAGGCCATGCTCGCCGAACTCGATCCGTACACGGTGTTCTACGACGAGGCGGACCTGGCGGACTCCCGTGTACAGATGCAACAGTCCACAGGTACGGTCGGACTCACGCTGGGCGAGCGGGCGGGGCGGCTGACGGTCTTCGAGCCCGGCTCGAACGCCGAGGCGTACAGGCAAGGCGTTCGGATTGGCGACGTCATCGTGGGAATCGGCGGTGTCGATGCTGCTACGCTGACCCTGTCCGAAGCCTACGATCTGCTGTCCGGTGAACCCGGCTCGACGGTCGAGGTCGTCATCCAGCGCACCGGCGAGGACTTACCGAGGACCTTCACCTTGCCTCGCGTTCCCGTGGATCGGGATAATGTCCGTTGGGCCGGCTACCTCGGACCCGATACGACGGCCCTCTACGGCTACGTGAAACTTGACCAGTTCGGCCCCCGATCCGGGCGGGAAGTCCGCCGCGCATTCCGGGAAATGGCCCGGGGTGCCGGGTTGAATGGATTGGTTCTTGATCTTCGCAACAACCCGGGCGGCGTGCTGGAGGATGCTGTCGAAATCGTCGGTTTGTTCGTGCCCAAGGATTCTCCCGTCGTCACGCTACGCTCCCGGGATCGAACGGCGGACACCGTCCACCGGACCGATACCGATCCGCTGTTCCCGGACCTCCCGGTGGTTGTGCTCATCAACGAATATTCCGCCTCCGCATCGGAAATCGTAGCGGGTGCCCTCCAGGATTACGATCGTGCCGTGGTTCTGGGAACGACCACGTTCGGAAAGGGGCTCGTCCAGGTCGTGCATCGGTTGCCGCACAACGCAGCGCTCAAGATGACCATTGCCCATTATGTCCTTCCAAGCGGTCGCTCCATCCACTCCGCCGAGTTGAATACTGCATCGTCCCGGGTGGCCGTGCCCGAGGAGCGGCTTTTCCAGACTCCCGAAGGGCGGACCGTGCGCTCGGGTGTGGGCGTCGAACCGGATATTCCAATGGAGCGTCCTTTCGTGTCGGAGCTCGAGACCGCCCTGCGTGAAAACGGGGCGTTCTTCCTGTTTGCTGATCACCAGGCCGCGACACAGTGCGCCACGCTGGATTTCGACGCGTGCGTCGCCAATCAGGACCGGCTGCTGGCCGAGTTCCGATCGTGGCTCGCGGACCGACAGTTCTCCTACCTGACCCTTTCCGAGAAACAGCTTGCGCTCCTGGATGAAGAAATGCGGGAAGCGGGTTGGGATGCGACGGCCGGGGCGCTGTCGGACGTGGAGCGCCGGCTCCGGACAGAAAAGGAAGGTGACTTCGACCGATACGCCGAGCGGTTGACCGGGTTGATCGCCGAGGAACTCCGCGTGCGCATGCTGTCGGGTCAGGCCGCCCTTGAACGTTCCCTGACGGACGACGCCTGGGTGAGCCGCGCCCGGGAGCTTCTTGACCGCCCTGCGGAACGGGGCCGCCTCCTGGGGCAGTGAACCCCGGGTCGGCCCTGTCCGTACGGATGCCCTACCATGCTTAGCCCATCGGAATGATGTCTCGTTTAATCTTCCTGTTTTCGATCATCCTGGCACTGTCGGGTTGTGACCAACCGGTTCAAAGTCAGCAAAATACCTTTGTCCCGCAGTCGACTGTCACGGTATCTGACAGTCTGTACATGAGCAGGACCACTGCCATTACCCGTGCGGTGGAACGGGCGTCGCCTGCGGTGGTGAGCATAAGCGTGACGCAAGTGCAGCAGGTCCGTGCCCGGGATCCCTTCTGGGATACCTGGATGGAGTTCATGTATGGTCGCCAGCGGACCCAGCTGATGCAGCGGCAGGTCCAGTCGGCCGGTTCGGGATTCATTATTTCCGCCGACGGATATGTGGTCACCAACGAACACGTAGCGGCCGGGGCCACCCAGATTGCCATCGCCCTGCCGGATGGAACGACCTTCGATGCCCGTCTCGTCGGCACGGATACCGCCACCGATCTGGCCTTGCTCAAGGTCGACACCGACGTTCCATTGCCGTATGTCGAGTTCGACCTGGCATCCGAGCCGATCGTGGGAGAGTGGGTAATTGCCCTGGGAAACCCTTTCGGGCTGTTTGAGGCGACGGATCCGTCCGTGACCGTGGGGGTCGTCAGCGCCACGAACCGGGACCTCACGCCGCAGGGCAACCGATTCTACCTGGACATGATCCAGACGGATGCGGCCATCAACCGCGGGAATTCCGGTGGTCCCCTGCTGAATGCATTGGGTCGGGTGATTGGTGTGAATACGGCCATCTACTCCGAATCGGGCGGGTCCATCGGCATCGGGTTCGCCGTACCTGCACAGCGTGTCCATCGGGTCCTTGAGGAGTTGCGTGAGAACGGATTCGTGGATCGCTCCTATTTCACGGGTCTGTCCGGTCGGAGTGTAACGGCCCAGATTGCCCAGGCGCTGGGCATGGATGCAGCGCGCGGGGTGTTCGTGGAAGAAGTTGAATCGGGTTCCCCCGCGTCCGATGCGGGTTTCCAACCGTACGATGTCATCCAGTTCCTGGAGGGCGAGCGCGTATCCACACGGGATGAATTCGTGGCGCGGCTCTTTGAGTACCGGCCGGGCGACACGGTGCAGATCACGGTGTTACGACAGGCTGAGTGGGTGGACCTGACCCTGACCATTGGAAGCAGTCGCTGAGGCCCGGTCTCAGTGACCGTACGTCCGGCCTTCAATCAACATTTCGGCGGACCGGCCACGAGTCCGGAATTCCACGGGAATGGTGGTCCGTGTGAGGTCATCATTGACCGTATAGACCTCGAAATGGAGATGGGGTCCGGATGCGTATCCGGTGCCCCCGGACCAACCCAGCAGGTCGCCTTCGCGGACATGCATGCCTTCTTCCACCTCCACGCCGCCGTGTCGAAGGTGAACGTATGTTCCAATCGTTCCATCGTCGTGCTGTATGGAAACATGATTGGCCTGCCCTTTGAGTTCATCGTCTAGGCCTCCGGTGCGGAAGTCTGCCTCGACCGAAACGACCATTCCGCCTCGTGCCGCCCGCACGGCGGTCCCCTCGGGCATGGCCCAATCCAGTGCGTACTTGCCCCTGTGCGTGGCCTGGCCATTGTATCCCTGTCCCACCAACCAGGACGTACCGCGTTCGAACGGAAGGGCATACGTTACACTGGCGGCATGTACCGCCGTTGCCGAACCGGTAACCCAGCTGAAATTGAACGAGTAGGACCACGGTTCATCCGGGTTGTCGACCTGAAGTTCGACCAGTGGAGCCTTCCGGTCGGCCGAGACGGTACGCACCAGGGGCATGCTTTCTGTCGAGCGCAAATTGACCAACTCGAGGTGAACGGACATCGTGATATCCCACGAGACCAGGAGCGACGCCTCCAGCGTGATGGTGCCATCCCGCTCCAGCGTCTCAATGCAGAACGTCTGGTCAAAGCACTCGGTGTCCTTGGGCGGGAGGACGTCCCCGGTGCCGTACGTCGTGAGCAGCAACGTCAGGATGGCAATCATGACCGAATATAGGACGCAACCATGACCGAATACAGGACTCAGCGGGCGCCCAAGGCGTCCATCAGTGCGCGGACGTTGCCGGCAATATCACCCGATCCGCCAAAAACAGCACTCCCGGCGACCACCACGTCGGCGCCGGCGCCGACGACTTCTGCCACGTTGTCCGGCTTCACGCCGCCATCCACTTCCAGGCGGGCCTTCGATCCTGCCTCGTCAAGACGTGCACGGAGACGACGGATCTTGTCGGTCGACGACGGAATGTAGGATTGACCGCCAAATCCGGGATTCACGGACATGACCAACACCAGGTCCACATCCTCGAGGATCTCGTCCAGTGCATGGAGCGGCGTCGCCGGATTGAGCGTAACGCCCGGGCGGGCCCCGGCATCACGGATTTGCTGCACGGTGCGATGGAGATGGGTGCAGGCTTCCACGTGGACCGTCACATAATCGGCCCCGGCCGCGACAAACGCATCCACATACCGTTCCGGGTGCTCGATCATGAGATGCACGTCGAGCAATGCACCCGTTTCGTTGGCCAACGGCCGAAGGGCTTCCACCACAAGTGGGCCAATCGTGATATTCGGCACGAAATGTCCGTCCATCACATCAATGTGCAACCACTCGGCTCCTGCTTCCACCACGGCCCTGCATTCGGACGCGAGGCGGCCGAAGTCGGCACTCAGAATGCTCGGAGCCAGGATGGGCATGATGTCAGTATCAGGACGTGAATGCGAGGATGGCTGCCATGAGAAGGGCGTTGACCAGGGAGATGGGCAACAGGTACTGCCAGCCGAGTGTCATCAGCTGGGTATACTTGAACCGGGGCAGCGTCCACCGTACCCAGATGAATACGAAGGCGAAGAATCCTGCTTTCACCAGGATGGACAGCAACTGAAGGACCGTCAACCATGCCGAGTCAACAAGCGCAGGGAACGTGCTCAGGATGAGGGGCTCGAACGGCAGCATGTACCCGCCGAAGAACAGCGTAACGATCACGAACGATGCGATGAAGAAGTTGACATACTCCGCCAGGAAGAACATGCCGAACTTCATGCCCGAGTACTCCGTGTGGTACCCTCCGACCAACTCCTGTTCGGCTTCCGGCAGGTCGAACGGCGCCCGGTTGGTTTCCGCGAACGCGGTGACAATGAACAGGATGGCCCCGATGGGATTCCGGAAGATATTCCAGCCGAAGAAGCCCCATCCGCCTGCCTGGTCTTCGACGATGGTGGTGAGACTCAGCGACCCGGCAATCAGGACCACGGACAGGACCGCAAGCCCCATGGACAACTCATAGGAGATCATCTGGGCGGAGGACCGCAGGCCACCGAGCAGCGAATACTTGCTGTTGGAGCTCCAGCCCGCAAGGGTAACCCCGTAGACGGAAATGGACGTCAGCGCCAGCAGGACCAGGACGCTCACATCCATGTCGGCGATGACCACATTGTGGGCAAAAGGAATGAGCGCGCCCGCACCCATGGCAATGACCACCATGAGCATGGGGGCCAGAGAATGGATGAATGGATTGGCCAGGACCGGGACGATGTTCTCCTTGAAGACGAGTTTCAGCACGTCCGCGAACGGCTGAAGGAAGCCGAATGGACCCACCCGGTTCGGTCCGGGCCGGTTCTGCATGTATCCTGAGACCTTGCGCTCGGCATACACGAGGACGGATGCCGATACCAGCAGAAAGTTGACGATGGCGAAGGCAATGAGTGCCGTCCAATACCAGGCGAGTTCCATGAGTCGTCGGGGTCAGCGTGTCAAGTGGTGGTCTGGCCCACCTCGGCCAGACGGAATCCGTGATCTCCCATGGCCTCGTAGGTGGCTCCGGCAAAGGCCGGGTTGGCCTCCGACAAAGCGGCCATGATGGCCTTCGGGCCTTTCCAGTTCATTTCAATACCCAGCTCGGCGGCCACGGCAGGTAGGGAGACCCATCCGGGCTCGCAATCCACCATGTTCTGTTCGTTGTACCACCGGTCGTACGGCGTACCATGCAGGTCCGCCCGGCTCTTTCCGATTTCCATGGCGAGCGTGCGGTTGATTCCCTTGATGGCCTTGGCAGGGCGGAGGCGCTGGGCGTGTCCGTCACAGTTCACGAACGTACCAACGGTCTCTACCGCCGTCGCTGCCGGCAGCGTCACATGGGCCGCGGGGAGTGTCTGGTTGGTGGTGTTGTATTCGTGCAGGATGACCTTGACGGAAGCAAGATCGTCCACTGAACACACACCGGCTGCTACCGGGTCGTCTTCGAGGACATAGACCGCGTCGAAATCGCCGGCCCGCAGGCGGGCCGTGAACACCGAGGCATCCAGGGCACTGAATCCGAGCCGTTCACAGCCCTGGCTGTTGGGTGTACGATCATCCGTGCGCAACCATCCGTCTCCATGCCCGGGCTCCACGTGCGGAAGATAGGATGGCACGTCGGCACCGACGGCGTCCGCAAGCTGTGCCAGCAGCCAGTTGTCTTCCGTCGTTGCGTAGGCCGATCCGATGAAGGCAATGCGCTTGCCATCGAGGCCCTTCAAAAGGGCTCCAGCGGCCTGGAAGGCAGCTTCCCATGAAGCCGGTGCGCCATTGACCGTGGGTCCGGCAGGGCGATTTTCATTGAATGTGCGGTAATCCAGCCGATCCTCGTCCGCAAGCCAGAATTCGTTCACGTCCATGTTGGTCCGCGGCGTGACCTTCATGATCTGGTTGTCCTTGACGTAGTACCAGCAATTCGAGCCCTTTGCGTTGACCGTCGAAATGGAAGCGGTCCGGCTCATTTCCCAGATGCGGGCCTTGAAGCGGTGGTCCTTCGACGTCAATGCGCCGACCGGGCAGATATCAATCACATTCATGGAGTACGGTTCGTCGAACTCGACTCCGGGCGGGGTCATGGGGTAATTCCGGACGCCCCGTTCAATAATGGTCAACTGGTTGGATTTCGAGATCTCCTGTGTGAATCGCGTGCAGCGCGTGCAGTTGATGCAGCGCTCACCGTCCAGCACCACGCGGGGTCCAAGGTCAATGTGCTTCGGCTTGGCCACCTTCCGGAATTCGAATCGGGATCCTTCCGGGCCGTACTTGTAGGTCTGGTTCTGGAGGGGGCAGTGGCCGGCCTGATCACAGATGGGGCAGTCCAACGGGTGATTGATGAGCAGGAATTCCAGGTTGTCCTTCTGGGCACGCCGTACAAGCTCACTGGTCCTGTGGGTGCGGACAACCATGCCATCCGCCACGTCCATGGTGCAACTGGTCTGCAATTTGGGCATGAACTGGATGACGGGCTTGCCGTCTTCTCCGACGACCGGCTTACGGGTCTCCCGGTCCATTTGCGGCATGCCGACTTCAACGAGGCACTGCCGGCAATTCGCGGGCGCCGACATGGCTGGATGATAGCAGAAATGAGGAATCTCCGCCCCGCTGTCCAGACAGTGCTGCAGCAGCCGCGGACTGCCGTCCAGTTCAATTACCTGGTCGTCAATGGTGACTTTGGTCATTGTCAGATCGTGTCTTCGTTGCTCGCAAGCTTTTCAACCAGCACGCCGCTGGCCGTAATATGGAGTTCAGGGCTGGCATCGTCTGCATGGTGATCTCCCCCCTCTTCCGCGTGGTGATTTTCGGAGGCGTCATCCATGTGCATGGGGGCCTCGAATTCGGCCAGTGTCGACTCGTCCAATGTACCATGAACAATGGCGCGGCGTCCGGAAATGCCCTTGTCCAGCGTGAACAGGTATTGATCGTGTTCGTCGCGGGGCATTACGATGCGGACCAATTGCGTGTCGGAGACCTGGAGGGTCATCCAGCAGCCGCGTCCCTGACAGACTTCCGTGATCATTCCGGACACCTTGACCGGCGTCCCCATGAAGTCCGAAGGCTGGCTCGCTACCTGCTGGACGGGCATGATCTCGGCCTGGTCAAACTCCTGGCCGAACACATCATAGGCAGCAAACAGAACCGGCGGTGTCTCCACGGCCGTGTCTGCGCAACCGCCCATGAATGGCAGCAAGAGGAAGAGAACGAAAGCGAATCGGGTCATGAGTGGTTCAGTTGAACAAAAGGTTAAACACCGGTCGCCACCAGGGACGGTTTGCACTTGGCTTCGAATTCTTCCCGGAAGCGCGTCACCGTATATCTGACCGGCCAGGCGGCGGCATCGGCAAGGGCGCATATGGTCCGGCCTTCCATCTGTGTACAGAGGTCAATCAGGAGATCGAGGTCGCGCAGGTTGCCTTCTCCCTCATCTATCCGCGTCACGATGTTTTCCAGCCAACCCGTTCCTTCCCGGCAGGGAGTGCACTGGCCACAGCTTTCGTGCGCGTAGAAGTGTGTTATCCGACGGAGGAATGAGACCATGTCCGTATCCTCATCCATGAACAGCATGCCAGCCGTTCCCAGCATGGATCCGGCCTCACGCAACCCGTCCGGGTCCATCGTCACGCCATCCAGCATGTCGGCCCGAAGAACCGGTGTGGAACTACCGCCCGGAACCAACGCCTTCAATTTCTTTCCTCCTCGCATGCCACCGGCCACCTCGTCGAGGAGGTCCGTAATCAGCATGCCCGTAGGGAATTCATAGACACCAGGGCGATTTACGTGCCCGGAAATACCGTACAGCAGTGGCCCTGGCGCTGTCTGGGCACCGATCCCGGCGTACCAGTCGCCTCCACGCGCAATGATGAGCGGGGCACAGGCCAGGGTCTCCACATTGTTGATGGTCGTCGGATATCCCCAAATGCCCTTCTGGGCCGGAAACGGGGGTTTTACCCGCGGATAGCCTCGCTTGCCTTCGAGCGAGTTCATGAGGGACGACTCCTCACCGCAGATGTAGGCACCTGCTCCCTTGTGGATGACTATGTCCGTCGAAAAGCCGGATCCAAGGATGTTTTCCCCGAGGTACCCCTTGGCATAGGCCTTCTCGAGCTCCCGCTCCATCTGGCTGATCCAGTCCGCATACTCTCCACGGACATACAGATACGCGGTTTTGATGCTCATGGCGTAGCACGCTATCAGCATGCCCTCGAAGAGCAGGTGCGGATTGTACTCCATGATCTGCCGGTCCTTGAACGTACCGGGCTCGGATTCATCCGCATTGCAACACAGGAACCGGGGAATGTCCGGGTTGACCGGGGGCATGAAGGACCACTTGAGCCCCGTCGGGAATCCGGCACCGCCGCGTCCGCGGAGATTGCTCTTCTTCACCTCGTTGGTGACCGACGTCGGATCCCATTTGTCCGACGTGAGGACGTCCTTCCAGGCCGCATAACCGCCCTGCTCCTCGTAGACCTCCAAGCGGTGCAGATCCTTCACCGGAGGAAGGATGACCCGTTTGTAGGAGCGCCAATCGCCTGCTTTCGATGCCATGACTGAATACTATTTGAGCGTGTCGGAGAAGGGACGGACGGAGTAGGTTTCGGTGGCGGTGACATCGCTGCGACGATTTCCGCCCATCTCATCCTCGTCCTGGGGGAGCGTTACCGACTCAAAGGCCGGCATTCGGTGCTCCTTGAGCGCATCCACCAAAGCGTCCAGCTTGTCCTCGGTCAGATTGTGCACGTACGGACCGTTCGTCACCTGGAGCATGGGGCCCGATCCACAGGCGCCAAGGCATTCGGCTTCCTGGATGGTGAACAGTCCGTCAGGCGTCGTTTCACCCTTGTGGATGCCCAGCTTCTTCTCCAGGTGATGCAACATGTCGTATCCACCACACAGATGACATGAGAAACACGTGCATACGTCCAGGACGTACGTGCCTTTCTTCTCCTTGAAGTACTGTGTGTAGAACGTGGCGACACCGTACACCTTGGCATAGGGGACCTCCACGGCATCGGCAACCAGCTGGATGACCTCAGGCGGCAGATACCCGAATTTCTCCTGGGCCAACCAGAGTACACGCATGATGGCCCCATCGGCCGTGGGGTAACGCGAAATCCAGGTCTGGATCTGCTTCGTCTCGTCCGCCGTGAACACGAGTTCGTCCGGCGTGAATACCGGATCGGGTTGGCGCTCCGGCAACTCCACGACGGGATGCTTGATGAAATCAGCCATAATCTGCTATTTGTCTGCTTCGCCGAGGACCGGATCTACCGTTCCAATGAGAATGACCATGTCTCCCATCATGCCGCCTTCCAGCATGTGCTCCAGGCCCTGGAGATTGGTGAAACTGGGCGTGTTCATTTTTACACGGGCGGGCTTGCCCGTCCCGTCCGATTCGATATAGAAGCCCAACTCGCCCTTGGGCGCCTCGATGGCATGGTAGGCCGACGCCCCCTTGGGCGGACAGGTACCCGTGTCCGTGTACATGAAGTCATGGATGAGGCCTTCCATCGAGTAGTAGACCTCGTTCTTCCCGGGATACGATTGCTTCGCATCGTCCGAGCGAACCGGACCCTTCACGGTTTCCAGCTTCTCCAGGCACTGCCGGATGATGCGGATGCTTTCCATCATCTCCTCCATGCGGATAAAGTAACGGGCCAGCGCATCGCCATCCTGCCGGGTCGGGATGTTGAATTCGACTTCGTCGTATTTCAGGTAGGGCTCGAAACGTCGAATGTCGTGCTCGATGCCGGAACCACGGAGGTTCGGACCGGTCATGCCCAGATCCAGTGCATCTTCCTTTGAAAGGATGCCGATGCCCACATTCCGGTCAATCCAGATCCGGTTGCGGTTGAGCAATTTGACCCATCCGGCGTGTGCTTTCGGGAAGCTCTCGGTGAAGTCCCGGATCATGGCCATGCCCGTGTCGTCGACGTCGGTCACGACGCCGCCGATGCGGCTGTGCGATACGGTGAGCCGGGCCCCCGTGACATGGTCAAAAATGGAGTACAGGTCCTCACGCAACTGGAAGGCCCAGAGAAACACCGACACCGCCCCGGCATCCATGAGCCCGACACCCATCCACAGGAGGTGGGCAGAGATGCGCGCGAGTTCGGACATCATCATCCGGATCCACTGGGCACGCTCAGGGACGTCGATTGAGGCAACTTTCTCGACCGCAAGGCACCATGCCACGTTGTTCGAATAAGGCGCGAGGTAGTCCATGCGGTCCGTATAGGGCATGAACTCCTGGTACGTCTTGGACTCGGCCAGTTTTTCGACGCCGCGGTGCAGGTATCCGATGTCGAGGACGCTCTTGACGATGGTCTCACCGTCCAATTGGACCGCACAACGGAGGACGCCATGCGTAGCCGGATGCTGCGGTCCGATGTTGAGCACCATCTCGTTGTCCAGCGGGTCGGCGGGTGAACCGTCGCCCTGTCCGTGCTCCATCCACGAATGCTTGGTTTCGAGCCGGCGGTACAGGGCCTCGTTGTGGCGTGGCCAGAACTTGAGCGTGTCTTTGAAATCGGTCGTCTGGATAATGCTCATGTCAGTTCACGTCACGCTGGGCTTCTTCATAGCTCTTCGGCGGAATGGATCCGTGTGCACGGGGGTACGGATCCAGCACCTGATCACCGGTGGGCGTCTGTGGAGGGAGAGGCAGGGAACCGGGAACACCCAGGAGCGGGAATTCCTTTCGCAGGGGGAAATACTCGAAATCCTCGGGCATGAACATGCGCCGGAGATCTCCATGACCCTCGAACCGGATACCGAACATGTCCCAGCACTCCCGCTCATTCCAGTCGGCGGACTTGTGGACCGACGTGATGGACGGCACGACAAGGTCGTCTTCGTCCACACGACATTTCAGACGGATGCGTTTGCCGGCGTCCATGTTCACGAGGTTGTACATGACCTCGTACCGGTCCTCCTCCGTGAACCGGTCCACGCCACCCAGGTCGGCCAGGTAGGTATACCCGAGTTCCGTCTTCAAGTGGGCGCATACGTCGACAATGCGGGACTTCGGGACAAAGACGGTCCGCTCTCCCGCGTACTCCACCACGTCCAGCACGGCATCGCCGAATGCGGTACGGAGGGCTTGGACGGTGTCGTCCACTTCCGTCGTGGACTTCGCATGCGGGTTGGGGCCCGCCTCCAGGACCGGCGGGGCCGGTCGGAAATGGAACTCCAGCGTTTCGGGTTGTTTTTTTGCCATGGGTCTCTGCCTATTGCTGATGTTCGAGACCAGCCGGTGTCATGACATCGTCGCCCGCTCCGGTCAGGATCTGAGGCCGGGCGGGAGCCACGGCGGCGTGCTCGGGACCGAATATGCCGTCCTGTTCGACCGAGTATTCGTTCCGGATTTTTTCCTGGATGTCCATGAGCGCGTGGATGAGTGCTTCGGGGCGCGGAGGGCAACCCGGAATGTAAACGTCCACCGGCAGGAAGTTGTCCACGCCTTGCACCACACCGTAACACCGGTGCATGCCACCCGTCGACGCACAAGCACCCATGGCAATACACCACTTGGGATCGGCCATCTGGTCCCAGACACGGCGGATGGTGTGGGCCATCTTGAAGCTGACCCAGCCCGCCACGATCATCAGGTCGGCCTGCCGCGGTGAGAAGCGCATGGCTTCACTGCCGAATCGGGCGACATCGTATTTGGGTGCGGCGAAGGCCATCATTTCGATGGCACAGCACGACAGTCCCATGGGCATGGGCATGAGCGAGTTGGAGCGGGCCCAGTTAACCACGGCATCCACGCGCGTGGTCAGGAAGCCTTCGCTCATTGAGGAATCATTCGCCATGGAATCTCACAATATGGAATCTCACAGATGGGTATCGCCAGGTCACGTCAGTCGAATTCGAGTCCGCCTTTCTTGATGTCGTAAAGGAGGCCGATGGCAAGGATGGTCACAAACAGGATGACCACGGCCATCACGCCGGGACCGGCCCCGGCGGCAAGGAACTCCTTGAAACTGACCGCCCATGGATACAGGAATACGACTTCAACGTCGAACACGATGAAGATCATGGCGACGAGGTAGAATTTCACGGAATAGCGTTCCCGTGCCGACCCGATGGGGTCCATGCCACTCTCATATGCCTTCTGCTTGATGGGGTTGGCACGGTTCGGACCAATGAGGGCCGCCGCCTTCAACAACGTGAAGGACAATCCAGCCGCAATGGCCAGCTGGAGGAACAGGGGCATGAAGTCGGAAAGCATGAGCGCGCGTGGCGTGTTGGTGGGCGGCAGGATACAGGCTCCGGCCCCTGAAAGTACCGCACACCGCCCCCAGTCCAGTCGGCAAGCAGTGGTTCAGGTTAATGGGGCGTGGTGCGACCACGCCTTGTTCAGAAGCTGTACGTCAGGCGGCCCATGGCCATCCGACCCAGCTGGGGTGCACCAATGAATTCGCGGTGCATGTTATCCGTCACGTTCGTGACGTTCACGTCCAGGCGCAGGCCCGGGGTGAATTCGGACAGGTCGTAACCCGCTCCCAGATCCAACAGGAAGTAGGACTCCAACGTTCCCTCGTACGGGCCCGACCGGATGGGGAATTCTTCCACGTAGCGGCCGCTACCGTTCACGGACAGGCCGTTCGCGAACGTGTACTGGAAGCCTGCACGCCCCTTGAGTGTCGGTGCGTTCAGCGCGAGCGTCAGGCCACTGCCCGGCTCTTCCAGTTCCTCGTCGTCGAAGAAGTCATCGCTGACCAGGGACAGGTTCGCAAACAGACTCAGGGCGTCGCTGGCCAGGTACTGGATCGCGATGTCCGATCCGTAGAAGTCCACGTTGCCGAAGTTGCGGTACGTGAGCATGAGCTCCGGCACCGCTCCGACGCCCGGATTGTTTTCAATGGGTTGGACAATGGCCACCGGCGTGCTGGCGTCCGGCAGCCCGTCTCCCGCGAGGTTCACCAGCAACCCGGCCACCGCATTGGGGGTCAGCCCGAATTGGGTCAGGGCACCCGCCAACTGAGCGTTGCCGGCAATACCCGCACTGATCGCGGCCGTCAGGTCATTGGACAGATTCGGAACGAAGACCAGCGGGGTTTCCATGAGCAGCGGGCCCACGAAGTTCTTCCGCTTCGAGTAGTACACGTCCACCGTGGCGAGCAACTTGTTGTTGATGACGCCCTTGTACCCGACCTCGAACGTCTGCGTGATTGTCTGGTCGAGGGGCTCGATGTCCGTGAGTCCGTTCACGAAGGCAGGGATTCCCGTGGTCGGGTTCACGATACCCATCAGCCCGCGCGAGAAGCCCTGCACGTTCGTGCCGCCCTGTGGGGACAGCAGGGCGACCAATTGGGCGACGGCCTGGGCAGGCAGATTGATCCCGTTCTGGGCCAGGACCGCCTGGATGGTTGGCGTTCCGAGTCCAGCGAGGCCGGCATAGACCGATGCATAGGTCGCATCCAACGGCAGGCCCACCGGGGTCTTGGCACCGATGGCCGCAGGATTCAGGCTGGAGGCGACCAGGTCCGTTCCGGCAATTGGCGCGAACGCCGGGTTCCGTTCCCAGGTGTATCCGGATGCGGCACCGCGGCCACGCACCGTGATGAGGCCGCCTACCTGGCCGGCCACGATATCGAGGAAGTTGGAGTTCGTACCCGGCGACGAGAAGGCCCGGTTGTAGGTGGCCCGGAAGGAATGGCTGTTGTTCGCCTTGAACACGAGGGCGGCGCGCGGAGATACCTGGAAGGCATCGACCACACTGTTGTAATCGCCGCGAAGGGCTACCGTGACATCCAGTTTGTTCGTGAGCGCCGTGGTCGACTGGACGTATCCGCCGAATTCATCGATGTTGTCATCATTCTCGTTGCGGCCGAGGATGGTGCCTTCGGTGTCCGGCCGGATGAGCTCCATGTCCGCTCCGACAATCACGTTCTGGCGACCGCCCATGAACTCCATGTCGTACTGGACCTGGCCGACGAGCTGGCCACCGTTGTCGATGACCGGGTCGACGACCCCATCACCATCCAGGTCCTGTCCGTACACGAACGAGTCTCCGGCGTCGGTCATGTTGTAGTACACCTGGGCAAAGAAGTCCTTCAAACGGAGTCGCACCTGGGCGTAATTGTACCCGAAGTCGTCCGCCTGCAACGTGCCGATGCCGGACAGGACGGTCGAATTCAACCGCGACATGCCCCCATTCACGGTCAGGGAGCCTTCATCGGAGAAACGGTATTCCACCGACGCGTTCACGTTCAGCTTGCTGTAGTCGTTGTCGCGGGGGCCGGTTGCCGCCAATTCCGGGGCATCAACCGGGTCGTTCGGATCCAGCTCCCAGTCGTTGGCCTGGCCGTACATGCCTGTCAATTTGTAGCCGACCTTGCCGCCCGCACCGATCACTCCGGCATGACGAAGCTGCGTGGAGAACAGGGAGCGCTCCCCTCCCTGCACGGAAATCGTCGTTCCGGGGTGGGCAAACGCATCCTTGGTCACGAAGTGGACCACGCCGGCATCCACACCGGCACCATAGAGCGCCGATCCCGGGCCGCGGACCACCTCAATGCGGTCCACATCGATGTTCATGTTCGGCATGATGCTGTAGATGTTGACGGCCAGCGAGGCCACGGCGGCCTGGCGGTAGTCGGTCAGCACATAGGCTGCGCCGGAAAACGCATTGTTGAAGCCCCGGATGACCATTTCGCGGCGGTCCACACCGGTCTGCTGCATGTCCACGCCTGGCGTCGTGCGCAGGGCTTCCACGGACGACGTGCCCACGTCACGGGCGACCTCCTGGGTGCCGATGATGGAAACGGATGCTGGTGCATCGAGGGCTTTTTCCTGGCGTCGGGATGCGGCTACGACGACCGTGTTCAATTCAAGACCCTGCTGACCGATCGTGAAATCGGCCGTGACCGTTCCGCCAGCCGTGACGGTTACCGAGGCCTCTTCTTCCTGATAGCCCACGAACCGGGCCCGCAGGGAATACGTGCCCGGGGCAACGGTGAAGGAATAGCGGCCTTCCAGGTCCGTGGCTGCGCCGTTGACCAGCGATCCGCCTGCGTTGAAAGCCACCACGTTGGCACCGGCCACGGGCCGACCGTCGTCGGCGTCAATGACTTGCCCCGAAATCGTACCGGTCTGGGCGTAAGCGCTTCCAGCGGACAGGACAAATGCTGCAAAAAGCAGCATGATAAACAGGCTGTATCGGTGAATCATGGCTGTTTGAAGGGTTGTGAGTGAGGTTTCGACCTGCGCAAACAGCGAATGATACAAAACCAAACGCGACTGGAACCACACACCCGGGAATTTTCCGTGGAGAGCAGCGTCCACGGGTTAGTGCCGCAGGCATTGCAACCGGCTCACGGACAGACCGCGGGAGGTTCGTCGTGCAGCACGATTCCGGGCTCCAGAGCGGTAATGCGGACCTGGTCACCGACCTCATTGGAGAACCGGTTGTCCGTGTGGACCAGCACATCGGTGGACCCGACACGGACCGTGAAGGTGATGTCGTGGCCCTTGAATTCCCGCCGCACGATCGTGCCCGTTTCGGCATCACCTGGCGTCACCCTGCCGGAGGGGACCAGCGTGAGGTGCTCCGGGCGCATGGAGATCCAGGTCTGCCCCCGGGCCTGTTCATTCAACGCAATTTCGCCAAAAGTCGTCTTCGCCCGCGTGCCGTCCGCATCCCCGAGGATCAGGTTGGTCAGACCCAGGAACTGGGCCACGAACGGCGTCCGGGGACGGTAGTAGATCTCTTCCGGTTGCCCCACTTGTTGGATGTGGCCGTCACGCATGACCGCCACCCGGTCCGCGAACGAGAGCGCCTCCTCTTGATCGTGGGTGACCATGATGGCCGTAATCCCGAATCGCTTGAGGATGGCGCGGATCTCGGATCGGGTACTTTGCCGCAACCGGGCGTCCAGGTTGGAGAACGGCTCATCCAACAGGACGAGCGACGGTCGTGGGGCGAGTGTGCGTGCAATGGCGACCCGCTGCTGCTGCCCACCCGACAACTCGTGTGGAAAACGCTGACCCAGCCCGTGTAGACCCACCGCGTCCAGCAGATAGGCCACGTCGCTGGCTCGGTCCGGATCCTTCCGGATCCCGAAGGCCACGTTCTCGGCCACCGTCAGGTGGGGGAAGAGCGCATAGTCCTGGAACACGAAGCCGATCCCCCGCTTCTCCGCAGGCACCCGGTACGTCCCATCCCGGTTCAGGACCTTTCCCTGACACGTGATGGTGCCCGCCTCCGGCGCATCGAATCCTGCCAGGACGCGGAGGAAGCTGGTCTTGCCACACCCCGAGGGCCCCAGCAAGGCGAACATCTCCCCTTCCCGGACCGAGAACGACAAATCCCGGACCACCGGCGGCAATCCTTTCGCGTGCCGGCGGGTAACGCCGTCCACCGTCAATATGGGTGTGGATGAAGTCACGTCAGGGGAGGCGGAAGGATGTTCGGGGAACGCTTGACTTCCCGGTTCAGCAGCAGTCCGACGAAAAGGGCCGAAAAAAGCACGATCAAGAGGGCATGGGGTGCCGCCTGGGCATACATGGCCTCGTTCGTATACCCCCACACATTCAATGCGAGCGACTCGAAGCCCACCGGGGAAAGCAGGAACGAGAGTGGAAGTTCCTTCATGACCGACAGGAATACGAACGCCAACGAGGCGACGATCCCGGGTCGGATGACCGGGAGGACGGTTTCGCGGAACGCAGCC
The DNA here is from genome assembly GCA_040221055.1 of Rhodothermales bacterium. Classification (NCBI taxonomy): domain Bacteria; kingdom Pseudomonadati; phylum Rhodothermota; class Rhodothermia; order Rhodothermales; species Rhodothermales bacterium. The sequence goes on from JAVJVN010000014.1 coordinate 95,323, forward strand.
AGCGGGGTCCGTCCCAGGAGGCGGGCCGATTCCTCAATCGCCGGGTTGGTCCGGAAGAAGGCGGATCGGATGGGCCCCATGGCTTCGGCCAGGAAATGGAGGCTCAATACCGCGACCAGCAGCACCGTGGTTTGGTACACCGCCGGAAACAACGCCAGGGAAAGGAAGATGACCCCCAAAGCAAGCGCCAGCGGGGGAATGGCGTATCCCAGATAGGTCAATCGATCCAGCCAGCGCACCGGCCAGGATTTCATCCGGACGCCCGCCCAAGCCACCGGAAGGGCCAACATCACGGTCAGCGCCGAGGCCGGCAGTGCGGCACTGATGGAGCCGACGACCGATGGCAACAGGGCTGAATGCCCCGATTGGATCCCGGTCCAGGTCCAGTGCAACAGTGTGCCGACCGGCACGAACAGACTCACCGTGGCCACGGTCAGCAGGAACGGCCAGGCCACCCATGCCCAACCGCCCAGTTCCCGCACGTATCCCGCACGCCCGACACCCGGTCCCCGGCGCGCCAGGAACGTGTTCTTCAGCGCGCGTGCATCCACCCACAACAGACTGGCCGTCAATCCCAGCAGCATGAGCGCCAGCCAAGCCGCATACATCCGGTCGAATGCACCCGTGTATTGCAGGTAAATGGCATAGGAGAACGTCTCGAACCGCATGAGCGATACGACGCCGAAATCGCCCAGCACATGCAGCACGATGAGCAGGCTTCCGGCCAACCAGGCGGGTTTGAGTTGCGGCAGGACAATGCGTCGGAATACCTGGCGCTCATTCATCCCGAGGACACGGGCCGATTCCTCCAGCGAAACATCCAATCCCAACAGGGCCGAGCGCAGATTCAGGAAGAGATACGGAAAAGTGTAGACGCTCAGAGCCAGCAACGCCCCCCCGTATCCCGTCAGACGAGGCAACTCCAGCCCGATCAACTGCGCGGCTGTGCCGTACCGTCCCGTGGCGGCCAGGAGCACCCAGGCCATGACATACCCGGGAATGGACAGCGGAAGCACCCCGAGAAGCGTAATCAAACGCCTGCCTGGAAGCGCCGACCGTGTGGCCAGCCAGGCCAGGGGCAGGGCGACAGCGGTCGTGAGCGCCAGGACACCGATGGCCAGGAGGACCGTATTGCCCAGCAAACGCAGGTTCCGCATGCGCAGCAGCAGGTCCACCGCCAGTTCCGGGGGCGTGGTTGCCGCCCGGACGACGAGATAGGCCACCGGCAACAGCACACCTGCCGCCACCAGGATGCCGGGCACCCAGATGGGCCATGCCCGGACGAATCGGTATCGTCGGCCGCTTCCGATCAACTACAACAACCCGACCGAGCGCAGCAACGTGAGTGTGCTCTCCAGGTCACGCATGTTCTCCAGGCGGACATCGGGTTTCAGGTCCGAAATCCGATCGTAATCGGCAATCCGGGTGCTTGGGGCGATGCCCTCCACCACCGGGTACTCGAACGTTTCCCGGGCGAAGAATTCCTGGGATTCATCGGACAGGAGATACGCAATCAGCCGTTCGGCAGCCTCGGCATTCCCACTCGACGTCAATCGGCCTATTCCGGCCACATTTATGAGATTGCCGATGTCTCCCGGCTCGAAAAACGTCTGCTCCACCGGATATGCCGCATCGTCCGCTTTGTACCGGTAGAGATAGTAGTGGTTGGGAAGGCCCAGGTCGATTTCACCGTTGGCAATCGCTTCGATGATACTCCGGTTGTTGCTGTAGGCCTTGGTACCGGCCGCGGACATGGCCATCAGCCATTCGCGTGTGGCATCCTCGCCAAGCTCCACGCGCATGGCCGTTACGGCGGCCTGGAATGACCCGTTGGTGGGGGCCCATCCCACACGCCCGGCCCACCGTGGGTCCGTCAGATCCAGGATGGATGCCGGCAATGCCTCCGCTTCCAACCGGTCGGAGGACCAGGCCAGGACCCGGGCACGACCGCTGGTGGCCACCCACGCACCGTCCGATGCGGAAAAACCTGCGCCTGCCCGTCGCGTCAGTTCGTCCGGGAGGGGTGCGAACAATCCGGCATCCTGGATGGCACCAAGCGCACCGGCATCCTGGGCCCAGAACAGGTCGGCGGGCGACTGCTCGCCTTCCTCCAGGAGCGCCACCGCCAACTGGGCGGTATCCCCGAACCGGACCTCCACTTCAATTCCGGTTTCGGCCTGGAAGGCATCCAGGAGTGGCTGCACCAGCGACTGGCTGCGACCGGAATACACCGTCAGTGTGGTTACATCGGGACTCGTGCAGGAGGTCAGGAATACGGCCGTCAGGGCCAGGATAGCGGCAATACGCATGGCGTCGATCGATGGTTGTGGATCAGATGCAGGAGTTGTTTAGACTTAATCTAAATAGCAGGCGGCATCAATCGTTCCCCTTCGTCGCGCATCCTCCAAATCTTCCAACAGCCTCCTAACGTGCCATTCGAAGTGCCTGTCCGGGTCGGAGGCCGGTCATCTTCCCTTCCAGGAGCACCGGTCGGCCATTGACCAGGACATGGACAAAACCCTCGGCGTACGCGTGGGGGGCTCCGAATTCAGCAGTATCCCGGACGTCTTCAGCCCGGAAGACGGCGATGTCCGCCTTCAGTCCGACGGCGAGCCGTCCCCGGTCCTCAATGCCGTACCGTGCGGCTGGCAGTCGCGTCATCTTGTGGATGGCGGTTTCCAGGTCAAGCAGGTTCCGCTCACGCACATACCGGGAAAGAACGCGGGCAAACGTACCATAATTGCGGGGATGCGGAACGCCGGATCCAAACTCCGGGACACCGCCATCCGATGAGATGCTGGTCATTTCGTGCTGCATGATGCGTTCCACATCTTCCTCGGACATGGAGTGGAATACCCCGGAGCAACTTCCCGCCTCCACCAGTTCGATGGCCATATCCGCAGCGCCTTCCACCGTCACCGGCAGGCCGCGGTCGGCAAGGAGGTCGGCCAGGCTCTTGCCATTGAGGGAGGGGTTGAAGTCGCAGACGGCGGCCACGATCGTGGCGGGGTCGGCACCGCGTTCAATGCGGATGTGCTCGGAAACCTCAGCCCGGATGCGGGCGCGGGTCGTCGGGTCGGCCAACCGCTCCACCAGGGCTTCGAACCCACCGTCCTTTGCCCACGCCGGAAACAGGATGGTGAGGCCGGTGCTCGATGCGGTGTACGGGTATTGATCGCTCGACACATCCAGCCCGGCGGTCCGGGCGGAATCAATCAGGGCCAGGGATTCAGCACTGCGACCCCACCGACCCTTGCCGATGACTTTGTGATGCGTCACCTGGGCACGGATGCCGGCCGCCGCGGCCACGTCAATGACTTCCCGCACGCTTTCCAGCAGGCGCCCGCCCTCGTCCCGGATATGACTGATGTAGAGGCCTCCGGCCGCGGCGGCCGGCCCGGCCAGGACGGCCACTTCCCGGGCGTCCGCGAAATAGCCCGGCGTGTACTCCAATCCCGATGACAACCCGAACGCCCCGTCCTGCATGGCCTTGGCGACCAGCGACTTCATGCGCTCCATCTCCTCCGGCGTGGCTGCCCGGTCGTCCTGGCCGACCACCGCTCCGCGGATGGATCCGTGCCCGATGAGCAGCCCGACGTTCAGCGCGGCCGGGTCCTGATCCAGCCAGGCCAGGAAGCCCCCGATGTCGAGCGTTGACGATCCGTCCTGCCCGCCCATGACCGTGGTCACGCCCTGTCGGATATAGTTCTCGGCCAACGGGCGTTGGACAAGGGCACTCCCGGACGGACTGGAGCCCGTGGCATGGCTGTGGCTGTCAATGAACCCCGGCGCCACCACCATCCCGGTAACGTCCAGCCGCCGCGCGGCGTCGGCGCCGGACAGATCACCGATGGCGGCAATCCGGTCGCCCTTGATGCCGATATCGGCCACCGTTCCCGCCGGGAGGGGACTGCCGTACACATGGCCACCGGACAGGATTACGGAAAACGTGGTGTCTACCTGGGCGGTCGCCGCGTTCTGCGTGGCAAACGTCAAAAACAGCGCGAGAAAGAAGGCCGTCATGGGCAAGGGAGAGGTCAAGTGATGGGAACAGCTCTTCAGCGCTTCTCGGCCCGGCGCAGCGCCCGGCCGGGCATGGCTCCCGTGTGTTGGCCGTCCAGCAGGACGATTTCACCGTTCACCACAACATGGTGCACGCCGGTCGACAACTGGTGAGGGTTCTCGAACGTCGCATGGTCCTGGATGGTAGCCGGGTCGAAGACAACGACATCCGCCAGATAGCCGGGAGTCAATTGCCCCCGACCCGCCAGGCGCAGGCGTTCGGCAGGCATGGACGTGAGGCGCCGGACGGCCTCTTCCAGGGACAACAGACCCTCATCCCGCACATACCGACCCAACAACCGGGCGAAATTGCCGTATGCCCGAGGATGCTGACTGGACAGGAGCACATTGCCTTCCGGTGCCATCGAACCGGCATCCGATCCGAAGGTCATCCAAGGCAGGGCAATCTGCTTCCGCACGTTCTCCTCGGACATCAGGAAATACACCACCTCGACCCGACTCGAGTCGTGGATGACCAGGTCGATGGCCACGTCCTCCGGACTCTGTCCGCGCTCGGCCGCGATTTCCGACAACCGACGCCCCGTCAGGTAACGCAAGGAATCCTGCCGGAGGCCGGCAATCAGCGTACCCTCGGCACCTGCCGCCAGATACAGGTTTTCCCACTCATTCGTCGGGGTCCGCATTTCTTCCAGTACCCGGGCGCGGATATCGGGATCCATGAGGCGCTCCCGCCAGGCCCCGTCGCCGCCCTCCTGGACCCACGGTGGCATGGCCGCGTCCAGGCCGGTGGAGCCGGCCGTATACGTGTACATGTTCGCGGCCACCTCCATCCCTTCGGCCCGGGCCGCTTCAATCCGTTCCACGACCGCGTCGAACTTGTGCCAATTCGACTCGCCGGCCATTTTCAGGTGCCAGACCTCGGCGCGCACGTCGGCCTCTCGGGCAATGGTCAGCAATTCGTCCAGGGCTTCCAGCAATTGGTTGCCCTCGGAACGCATGTGCGAGATGTACAGCCCATCGTATTCCGCAACCACGCGGGAGAGTTCAATCAACTCCTGTGTGTCCGCGTAGAAGCCGGGGGCATAGATCAGCGAACTGCCCAGACCCAGGGCGCCGTCTTCCATGGCCTGTCGCACGAGAGCCTTCATGCGATCCAACTCCTCCGGGGTCGGCCGCCGGTCCGCATAGCCCAGTTCATGAACGCGCACCGTCGCCGCGCCCACAAACGAAGCAATATTGGTGGAAATTCCGGCGTCGGCAAGGCTGTCCATCCAGGCCGCCAGGGAGCGTCCGCCCACCGGTCCCTCCGACGTGCCCTCGCCGAACACCTCCACGGTGACCCCTTGCACGATGTCGCTCATGCTGCGGCCGTCCCGTTCCAGGCGACCTGCTGCCCAGGAAAGCATGTTGATGAACCCGGGTGCCACCGCCAGGCCCGTGGCATCGATCTCCCGGCGGGCGGTCTCCGTGGGCATCATCCCGATGGCGGCAATCGAATCCCCCGAAATGGCAATATCCGCCACATAAGGCGCGCCTCCCGAGCCGTCATACACCGTGCCTCCACGGATGATGACGTCATGATCCGGCTGGACGCATCCGCCCAGCAACAGGAGCAGCACCAGAAAAAGGCCCGACACGGGTCCACGAGCAAAGCGCATCATTTCGATTTCCGGTTGACCAGGGTGGCATGGGACTGATCGACACACATCATCAGGACCTCACTGATGTTCACGTGGGGAGGACGGGTCGCGCACCACAGGATGGCATCGGCCACATCTTCGGGCGTCAAGGGCGTCATGTTCGCATACACGCTGTCCGCACGATCCGAATCCCCTTCGAACCGTACGATCGAGAACTCCGTCTCCACGAGACCCGGACTTACGGCCGATACGCGGACCGGGGTGCCATGGACGTCCATCTTGAGCCCCTCATTCAGGGCGTGTACGGCGTGTTTCGATGCGCAATAGACCGTCCCACCGGGGTAGACCCAGTGCCCGGCCGTCGAGCCGATGTTGATGACGTGTCCCCGACCGCGCTCCAGCATACCGGGCAGCACGGCTTGCGTAACGTACAGCAACCCCTTCACATTCGTATCGAGCATGCCGTCCAGATGCTCGGCGGTGGTTTCGAAGCTGGTTGCCAGCCCCAGCGCCTTACCCGCGTTGTTCACCAGCACATCAACGGCCATCCACTCCGGCGGCAAAGCCGCGACCGCCGAGCGCACGCCCTCCCGGTCCGTGACATCCATCTGCACCGCGAGCGCACGAACACCGACTTCGTCCTGCAGGAAGCCCACGAGTTCGTCCAGCCGTCCCGACCGCCGAGCCGCCACGATGACGTCGGCTCCGGCCTGTCCGGCGGCGACCGCCGTGGCACGGCCGATGCCGGAACTTGCACCGGTCACGAACACAATTCGATCTTTCAGGTTGTACATGCGGATCTTGGTTTCTTCACACGCAAGTTACGTTCCCGCCACTTGTTCAACAGCCTTCCAATCCCTGCTGCCCTCATGCACACGAACTGGACACCTGACGCGACCGTTCGCGGATTGCTTTTCGCGGTGGCGACGTTGCTCGGCGTGATCTTCCCGATGGCGGCCGGGACGGCCTACCCCACCATGGCCCAATCGCAGGCCTGCGTGGACGGCAAGGCCGGCGTGCATGGATGCGAAAACGTGGATCTCCGCGCCCGCCTCGACCGATCGGCGTTGGGTCTGGATCCGGGCGTCCGGCTGAATGACCTGTGGGCGTGGGAGGATGCTGTCAGCGGTCGTGCCTTCGCACTTGTAGGCACCATGGCGGGCATTACCTTCGTCGACGTGACCCAGCCGGACACCCCCCGGGTCGTAGGCCATCTTCCGCGGACACCCGGCTCCGGAACCACCACATGGCGCGACATGAAGGTCATCGGCCACCATATGTTCGTGGTCGCGGACGGATCGGCCTCCGCGTCCCACGGCATGCAGGTGTTCGATCTGACCGCGCTGCGGACGGCGGGTCCGGCTCCGCAGACCTTCCAGGCTTCCACCACCTATACAGGCATCGGGGCGGCCCACAACGTGGTTGCAAATGCATCCACGAACCTGATTGTCATTGTCGGTGCCAACGGAGGAGGCACGACCTGCGGAGGGGGATTGCACCTGGTGGATGTCTCCGATCCCATGAATCCATCCTTTGCCGGGTGCTTCACGGATGGCTCATCCCGTCGCGGGTACTCGCACGACGCCCAGTGCGTGGTCTATGACGGTCCCGACACCGCGCACCGCAATCGGGATATCTGCGTGGGGTACAACGAAGACCGCATTGTGATCTCGGACGTCACGGACCGGCAGTCACCGCGGACGGTCGGCGTCGCCTCGTACCCCGGTTCAGCCTACATCCACCAGGGATGGTTCACGGACGATCACCGGTACCTTATCCAGAACGACGAACTGGACGAGAATGCCTTCGGCCACACGACCCGGACCCGGGTTTTTGATGTGTCGGATCTCGACGACCCGGTCCTGCTGTCCACCTTCTCGTCGCCGAATGCCAGTATTGACCACAACCTGTACGTCAAGGATAACCTCGTTTTCCAGGCCAATTACTCGTCGGGGCTGCAGATCCTGGATATTTCCGATCCGGCGAATCCCGTCCGTTCCGGGTGGTTCGACACCTACCCGGCAGACAACAACGCCAATTTCAATGGGGCTTGGAGCGTCTATCCGTGGCTGTCCAATGGTACCGTGTTGGTCAGTGATCGGGACAACGGTCTGTTCGTACTTGAAGCGACGGAGCAGGGATTGACCACGGTCGACCATCTCGAATTCGAGGCGCGTTCGACCACCATCCGTCTCACCGGGCGGATTGCCAGCGTCCGCGCCCCGGCGTCCCTGGAACTGCGCGTGGGCCGATACGCCGGATATACCACCGAGTCGCGACTGGACGTGACCACCACCGGGCCGTTTACCTTTTCCGTGCCCGATCTCGAGCCCGGACGCTATCCCGTGCAGTTGGTCCTGGTCGAATTGGACGGCCGGGAAACCATCATGGCGGAGGACATCCTGTTCGTGCTGCCGGAATCGCTGGTCCTCCAGGACCCCTTTCCGAATCCCGCCACATCGTCCACCCGCGTGACCGTTCTGTCCAAAGTCGATCAACATGTGCGTGTTGCCCTGTTTGATGCGCGCGGTAGGGAAGTGGAGGTCCTCATGGACTCACCGATGTCAGCACTGTCGGAAGCGGCCCTGTCGGTCGATACGTCATCGCTGGCCGCAGGTCTCTATTATGTCCGCGCAATGGGCGACGGGATGGACCTCGTCCGTACGGTGGTCGTGGCACGATGAGGATCCTGGTCATCGGTCTGCTTCTTGTGGCCTCCGGGTGCGATCTGCTCGGCGACGACAAGACACCCGGTCCCGGCCAAGTGGATACGATTGTCTATTCCCGCCACATCCAGCCCGTTTTCAACAATCGGTGTACGTCATGTCATGCCGGCGATGCCGCATCGGCCGGGCTGCGCCTGGATACGTGGCAGCACGTGATTGCCGGCTCCAGCCACGGGGAAGCACTCATCGCGTTCGATGCCGTGCACAGTCGGATGATCCGGTTGCTGGAAAACACCGCCGACACGCCGCATCCCCTGAATGCGGGTGGCGACAACCTGAGCCCTGACGAACTGGCCCTCCTCAAGCGATGGATTGACGAAGGGGCCCGTAACGACCTGGGAAACGCGCCGTACGAGCAGGCCGGCGACCAGATCTACGTGGCCAACCAGGGGGACCGGACCGTGTCGGTCATCGACCCCTCCTTCCTCGTGGTGGCGCGGCATTTCCATCTGGACGACATGGGATACAGCGATCGCTCGGCGCCTGCCCATGTGGCCGTGGAGCCGGACGGGTCGCTGTGGTATGTCTCGCTGACGGGCGACAACAAAGTGGTGAAGTTGACCCGGGGTGGTGCGGTCCTCGGGGAAGTACCGGTGGAGCATCCGGAATTGTTGGCCCTGAATCCGGCCAATGGTCGCGTCTATGCCGGACGGGCGCTCTCCGTGGTGACTCCGGCATCCAGTATCGCGGAAATCAGGCGGTCCGACATGTCCGCGACGGAAATCCCGGTTGTCTTTCCGCGTCCCCATGCGCTCGCCCTGAATTTCACGACCAATGCGCTGTTCAGCGCCAGCTTTGATGTGGACCAGTTCTTTTCGGTGTCCACCGGGTCGCGGGAGGTCACGATTTCCTCCATCGAGGGACCCTCAAGGGCCTTCATCCAATTTGCGGTCCGCCCGGGCGAAGACGAATTGTGGGCCACCGGCCAGTTGAGCGACCAGATCACCGTCTACGACATCTCCAATCCACTGGCCATCGTGCAACGGCAATCGGTGGACGTCGCCTCGGATCCCTGGCACCTGACGTTCACGCCGGATGGGACGCGGGTCTATGTGGCCAACAAGGGGGCAGACCGGGTGACTGTATTTCGGGCCAATACCGCCACGATCCTGGCTGAAATCGAGGGCCCCGGATTGGCCCAGCCGCACGGCGTGGCCGTATCCCGGGACGGCCGACATGTATTCGTCTCGAACCGGAATGAAGATGGTGCCTACACGTCCCGCCACGCAACCGGCCAGCTGCATGAGCCGGGGACGGTCGTCGTCATCGACACGGCCACGAACACCATTGTCAAGGTCCTGGAAGTGGGTCGTGAACCGGCCGGAATGGGCTCAAGTGTGGTGGTGCCGATCACGACCGGGAACTGAGGACGCAGGACCCTGCTCTTTCCGGCGCATCCGTCGGACCTCCCACCACAACATGCCAATGGATATGGCGGCGCCGAAGATGCCCCACGCCACCACAACAAGCATATCGGAGCCGGCATCGGGCAGCAACATGCTCCGGTCTTCCGACAACCATGGCCACAGGGAGCGGAGGGATCCGGCCATGAGGCCCACCAGGGCGGCCATGGTCAGATCGTGATACCGGTCCAGAAGCCATTTCAGGCCCAGTGCGAACGAGCCCAGCCCCAGCCCGGCACCCAGGGCGAAGGTGCCGATGACCACGACATCAAACGACTCGATGGCCTGGAATACGGGCTTGTACATGCCCAGGATGAGCAGCAGGAATGCGCCGGATACCCCCGGGAGGATCATGGCGCAGATGGCCACGGCAGCGGCCAGGAAGAAGGCCAGGAGCGAAGGGTCGGCCAGTTCCCTCGGTGGCAGGCCGACGAGGTAGAACGCTACAGCGGCAGAAAGGGCCATGACCACGAGCTGGGACGCGGTCCGCTTCGTAATTCGCAGCCACGGGATGGGGACCGACCCCAGGATGAGCCCGAAAAACAGACTCCGGCTGATTTCCGGATAGGCGTCGAGCAGGTCGGGAATGAGGGCAGCCCCCGCAATGGGTGCCAACAGGATGCCGGATGCAAGAGACAGGAAGAACACCCACGGCATGTCGGTCAAGCGGGTCCTGAACCCGGGGAAATCCAGGCGGACCACATCCAGACCGGCCTTGAACAAGGTCCCCAGAACCGCAATCAGTCGTTCGTAGATGCCGAACAACAGCGCCATGGTGCCACCGCTGACTCCGGGAATGACGTTGGCGGCACCAATGGCAATGCCCTGAAGGACATGGACAATCCAACGTGGCATCATCCGGACCTTAACCGTCGAATCCCAGGAGGTGACGGATATTCACGTCGCGATACAGTTCCGGATAGACATGCGGGAATTCATCCCGCTGCTGCGGATCGAGCCGGAAGGCCATTTTGAGGGATCGGATGCTTTCTTCCGATTGCCCCATGGCAAACAGGGCCTTGGCCTGGCTGAAGTACGTTTCTGCACTGTCCGGCTTCAGGTCGAGGGCCTTGCGATAGGCATTCAGTGCCTGCTCCACCTGGCCGGCTTCGAACAACGTCTCGGCAAAATCCATCCAGGCTTCCCCGTTCTCGGGGGAGATGCTGACCACGGTGCGGTAGGCATTGATGGATTCGGCCAAGCGACCCAGGTTGTAGGCACAATCGGCCTTGGCGTACCAGAAATCTGGCGTATCCGGGTTCAGTACGACGGCCCGGTTGAAGAACGCCAGTGCTTCCTCGAAGCGCTCGAGGGCATCGAAGGTGCACCCCAGTCCGTACCAGGCCTCTGCGTAGGAATCGTCCGCTTCGATGGCCATTTCGAAATAATGGATGGCCGAATCGTAGAGTTTCAGTTCCTCGAACGCGAGGGCAATGTTGTAGGCGGTGGCCGCATCCGGTCCTTCGATTTCGATGACGCGCTTGTAAGCGGCAATGGCCCCCCTCAGATCGCCGAGGTTCGCGAGTGCGTTCCCGCGGTTGTAATGCGCTGACGCGAACTCCTCCGCAATGACGATGGCCATGTCATAGGACTCGACGGCTTCCCGGTACTTGCCCATCCGATTGAGCACGATGCCGCGGTTGTACCACGCGTCGTTGGAGTACGGGTCGATGTCCAGGTGGCGATCGTAGCTCGCAATGGAATCCTCGACGCGGTCCAGTCGGTCATGGCAGAACCCCAGTTCGTACCAGACTTCCGGATGCTCCGGGTTGATTTCCGCACAACGCTCGAAAACTGATACGGCTTCCTGAATCCGGTTCAGGCGCTCCAGGGTGACTCCGTGGTTGAACAACGTTTCGTCATTGTTCGGGTCAATGCGCATGGCATCGTCGTATGCGGCCAGCGCTTCTTCCGTTCGATCCAGGCTGTCCAGGGTGATGCCCCGGTTCACAAGTGTTTCCACGTCCGTCGGATTCAGCTCCAGCGCCTTGTCGTAGGCGTCGAGCGCTTCCTCATGCCGGCTCATGTTGTTGAGCAGGATACCGCGACGCATCCATGCGTCGGACGAATAGGGCTGCATTTCCAGCAGTCGGTCCACGACCCGCAGGGATTCATCGAATCGACCCCGTTCGAAATAGAACGTGGCGATCTCCTCCAACGTATCGGAGTCGAACCAGGAAGACGCGGTTGCATCCTCGAAACGAGCGGCAAGCTCTTCGAGCCGTCCGTCATCCGGAAAATCGTCGTAATCGTCGAATCCGAAATTGAACATGTTCATCCGCTGGTGTATGGGCCGCGACAGGATCTCAGGCAGCACAATATACCGCAAGGAATCCAATCATATATAACGTCAGAAACGTAGTTTGTCGTGGAGGACACAGACCAGGAACGTCATATGATCATCAGTTTTGAAGGCATAGACGGCTCAGGGAAGAGCACGCAGGCCCATCGCCTGCTCCACCGGCTGGCCAATGCAGGATACGAGCCTTTGTTCGTGCGGGAGCCGGGGGGGACGGACGTGTCCGAACGTATCCGCGACTTGCTGCTGGACAAGCGCAACCGGATTGATCCGATGGCCGAAATGCTGCTTTTTTCCGCGGCCCGGGCCCAGCTCGTGTCCGAGGAAATCCGGCCCCACTCCCGCGGGGGAGGAGTGGTCATCTGCGATCGGTTCTTCGATTCGACGGTGGCGTATCAGGGAGGCGGTCGCGGCATTGCCGACCCAAGGTGGCTGCTTGATTTCCAGGAAACGGTGACGGGCGGACTCGTTCCGGATCGCACCTATTATATACGTGTACCGGTGGACGTGGCCAGGGAGCGTCTGACGCATCGGGATTCCCGGGCCGGGGCGGATCGGATGGAGAACGAAGACCGGGCCTTCTTCACGCGGGTCACGGAGGCGTATGACCGCATTGCCGAATGGGCAGCGGACCGTGTTCGCGTCATTGATGGCGCGCGGGACGCCGATGCGATTGCGAAGGCCATCTGGCAAGATGTGGAAGGGTTGTTGCCGGAGCGGAACTGACACTTTCAAGCCGGGGTACACGGAGCATGCAGACACTGGCCCCACACCAACTCGACGAAGCACGCGCCCGGTTCCAGGCGTACCTGAAGGAGCAGGGGCTGCGTCAGACCACGGAACGGCAGGCGATTTTCGAGGAAGTCTACCTGATCGACGCCCACTTCGACGCCGACGAGTTGCTGTCCCGATTGCGCGCCGGCAATGTCGCCGTCAGCAGGGCGACGGTGTACAACACACTGGAGCTGCTGGTCGGCTGCAATCTGGTGGTGCGGCACCAGTTCGGCAACAAACAGTCGACCTTCGAGCGATCCTACAGCTTCTGGCAACACGACCACCTCATCTGTCTGGATTGTGACCACCTGTACGAATTCTGCGATCCGCGCATCCAGACCATCCGGGACATGGTGGCGGAGATCTTTGAATTTGAAATATCCCACCATTCCCTGCACATGTACGGCCACTGCCGGAAAGAGGCGTGTCCTCACAGGGACAAAGCCGGGGCGGAGGCGTCGTAATGGGCACTCTGAACCCTTTGTGTGTATTACCGTATGATGAAGTCCTTTATCCGAAGGACCAGCGCGCTTATATTGCCCGTCCCATGAAATCCATTCTCTTCATAGCCCTCGTGGTTGTCCTCACCGGCGCCGCCGTCGTCTCCGGGCGTGTCCAGTTGTCCGGATTCGAAGTCCGGCCGGAAGGAGCGGATTTCATTGTGACCTGGTCTACGGATTTGGAAGAAGATGTGCGGGAGTTCGAAATCCAGCGCCGCACACCAAGCAGCAATGACCAGTTCGTGAAGGTCCACGGCATTCCGGGCCATGGCCCCCAGAAGGCATACGCATTCCGCGACACCCAGGTGTTCAAGTCCGGGTCGGACAAGCTGGATTACCGGCTTGAGGTCGTATATACGAATGGCATCCGGGAGGTGCTGCGCTCGCAGTCCCTGAACTACACGTCGACCGCAACGCGTCGGACGTGGGGTAGCCTAAAAGCCATGTTCCAGTAGGTGGCCGTGCGCACCCGGATCATGTCGGCCCGACAGGTTGAGCGAACCCTCAACCGGCTGGCCTATCAGATAATGGAGCGGAACCGGGGCGCGGTAAACCTGGTCATCCTGGGCATCCTTCAATCCGGTGCCGTCCTGGCCGATCGGCTTGCAGCCGACATCAACCGGATAGAGAACCACGACCTGCACGCTTTCGGTCTGGATACGTCAACCTATCGGGATGACCGGGCCGACGATGCCGCCGATACGCAGCAACTTCCGGATCTGACGGACAAGGACGTCATCCTGGTGGACGATGTACTGTTCACCGGCCGTACGGTCCGGGCGGCCCTGGATGCCGTCGTGACGTTCGGGCGTCCTCGATCCATCCAGCTGGCAGTCCTGATAGACCGGGGTCACCGGGAGTTTCCCATCCAGCCGGACTACACGGGACGCGTCATGCCCACCAAGCATCGTGAGCAGGTCGTTGTCCAGACTTCTCCTGAACTGGGTGTGGACGTCGTGGAAAGTCAGGGCGACTGAGCCCGTTCAGTCCGCAGGCGGACTTCGTGTCCTTCCCGGACACTCGCACCTGCCGCCGGGCTCTGTCCGGTAATCGGAAGTACATGGTCCTCCGCCGGTCCGGTCAGGGAGCCGAGTACGATGGATCGCAGGTTTCTTTCCAGCAGGAACTGCCGGGCTTCCTTGACATCCATCCCGACCACATCAGGGACTTCCACGAAGGTGTTGCCCAGTCCCGTGGAGTACCAGAGGGTGACCGGTGTTCGCGGTGAGACGTGGGCCCCGGCTTCGGGGTCCTGGCGCGTGATGGTGTTCGCGTGGGCAGACGGTATGGAGTCCGGCAGGACATCCGCGACA
>JAVJVN010000014.1:415000-522499 GCA_040221055.1 Rhodothermales bacterium
CGTTGCACTCGGGTCCAGAACGATGAACTGACCCATCATGCCTCCGTCTTCATGCCCAAGGAAATGGCAGTGGTACATATACGGCGTATCGGGGTCCGCAAAATCCTCAAATTTGGTAATAAACCGTACTGTTTCTCTTGGATAGACCAATACCACGTCCTTCCAACCGCGCTCGTTCAGCTCTGGGCTTACCCCATTCCGGTCCAGAATTTGAAATTGAACGTCGTGGATATGGAATGGATGAGGCACGGGTGTTTCATTGGAGACATACCATATTTCAGTGTCTCCGAGGGTCACGACTTCGTTGATCACATTGAGATCCATCGCTACACCATTGATAATCTGCTGTCCTCGAATTCCAGGCCGTTGGCCTAAAATCATTTGGCGAGTTCGATTTGCAGCGGACTCTGGTATCGATTCAATTTCAACCAAAGTGGCAGGGATCGACGAAATCGCGGTTGATCCTGCAATTCGGATCTGCATAATTGAAAAATTGGTTCCATCGATGATTCCAGGCTGAGGCGGCGGCCCGCCAAGTGCCTCAGCATTTCCGCCTGGTTCTGCTCGGATCAATTCGGAAGAATAGCTCATCAACGTTTTCGTTTGACCTGCTTTTCCGCTTAAATCCAGCAACACTTCAGCTCGCTCTCCGGGAGCCAATTTCAACCTGTTCATGGCAACAGGTGCATTCAGCAATCCTCCATCCGAACCTATTTGCCAAAAGGAACTGCCGTCGTCCAGCCCCAATTGATAGACTCTGGCATTCGACCCATTAAGTATTCTGAATCGGACCACACCGGCGCCAACTTCGACAAAAGGCCTGACCGTACCGTTGACGATGATCGTGTTTCCAGATGCCCCAACCCCACCGCCATCAAATACAAGCTGTCCTTGTGGATCAAAATCTCGATCTTGAATGATCACTGGAATATCATCAACCCCATAATCGCGAGGCAATGCAAGTAGCGCTTCAACTGGATCTCGCACAATGATCATCCCGGCTAATCCGCGATAAACGTGCTCATCTGTTTTGTGATGTAGATGTGGGTGGTACCAGAACGTGGTTGCACGGTCCATCACTTCGAATGAAGGTCTCCACGTGGTGCCATCGGCTATAACGGTGTGTGGTCCACCGTCGTTTTTGGGTGACACGTGCATTCCGTGCCAGTGGACCGTGGTTGGTTCTCCGATCTGATTCGTCACATTGAGCTCAACAAAGTCGCCCTTGTTGAAAATCAGAGTCGGCCCCAAAAAACTTCCATTGAAGGCCAGTGTTTGGGTCAGTTTGCCTGGCGAAAACTCATGGGATCCAGGCGCCATATTCAGATTGAATGTGGTGCCGGACAATGTCTCCGGAATAAAAAGTCTGTTGGTTTGCGCCTGTACGACAGATGTTACCAGGAGCAAGATGAGAGCGAATAATCGAAAGAGCATTCCGGCACCAGACTTTTTATTTGACAACCATCCCGGGCAAATAGTACAGGTAGGTTACGCGCGCTTGACAACGAGTAGACGAACCCGTGTGGCTTGCTGCCCAAGCTACGCAATTTGAGCCCTTCTTCCTTCGAGCACGCGCGACTTTGAGACACTCGGTACTCGTCGATCAGGTGCTGAGCCAAAAAGCGCCGCTGTGGTGGCCTTAGAGCTTTTTATCGGCTGTTGAGAATCGCCGTAACGTCCTGCGCAATCGACAATCCAGCGGGATCTCGAGACCTCCTACGCTACATCCATGCAGGGTATTGCCCATATCGACGCCGCGTCGTGGAAAAAAAGCGCGGGGAGCGGCGGTTTGTGGCGTTTTGGGGGTGAGACAGCTCAGTTGTGAAGGATTCCCTGACAGCTGGTTACGTTTTCCCGGGCACCGGGTCTTCATCTTTCACAGGAGGTAGTGGAAGTAAGGGGGAGACTGGCGTGACATCCATCATCGAAGAAGAGGACGGGTTCTGGAAGGAGGTCTTGGACGTTATCATCGAGGAGTTCGTCGGGCTGTTCTTTCCAGACGCTCCTGATGGTTCACGTTGAGGTGCAGAGTCAGCCCGATCCGGACTTTGCACAACGCATGTGGGTGTACTATTACAGGCTCTTTGACCGATATGGACCCAATATCCGCAGTTTGGCGCTTCTCGCGGACGATGTAGCTGCTTGGCGGCCGAGTGCGTTTCGTGTCGAACGGCAGGGGTGTTTGCTGCACTTTGAGTTTCCGATCGTGAAACTGCTTGACTTCCGCGATCGTGAAGCGGAACTGCGTGCAAGCTCGAGCCCATTCGCGCTTTTGATCCTGGCCATTCTCAAGGCACAGGAGATGGCCGCGGATTCGGACGAACGTATCCTGAGACGCAGCCGCTGGAAAAGTCAGGTCCTTCGAAGTTTATATGAACGGGGATGGTCCGGCCTGAAAGTGCGGCATCTTATTCGGTTCCTGGACTGGGTCGTGCGGCTCCCTGAGGAAATTGAAGATCAGGGTGCACGTAGAACTGACCAAAACGGAAGAGGCAAAACACATGGCTTACATCACAAGCTTCGAGCCTTACGGCATGCGGAAGGGCATGGAAAAAGGGATGGAAAAGGGCATGGAGAAAGGCGCCTTGACCAATGCCCGGGAGAACGTGCTCGACGTGCTCGAAATCCGTTTCGGGGTTGTGCCTAATGAAGTTCGGAATGCAGTCCAGTTGGTAAACGACCTGGATGTGTGCAAAAAGCTGCACCAAGACGCCATTCGGGCGACCTCCATGAACGATTTCGTGTCGGAATCGCTGAAAAATCCGGGACGTTGATCACCCGGCCGTAGTCTTCTCTACAGTGCCCAACCTGCAAGCCAAATACTAATTTGACACGGATTAGTATTTGATTAGTACTTGGGCCCGATTCCGGATCATGCTCGACGCTCCATCGAGCGAAAAACTACACCACCTCCTGCCACTGGGAGGGGGGGACGCCGTACTGGTCCTTGAATGCTTTCCGGAATCCGGATTCGCTTTTGAATCCGACGGCGTATCCGATTTCCTTCAGCGACTTGAGGCCCTCGTGGAGCAGGCGCACGGCTTCGTCCAGGCGTTTCTGACGGACCAGGTCGGCCGGCGTCGTTCCGGTAATGGCTTCCAGTTTGCGACGGAATTGGCGGGTGCTGAGGTTCATTTCCGCCGCCAGGTCCTCGACATTGAAACCCGGATCGTCCAGGGAAGCGGAGATGGCTTGCAGCGTGGAATCCAGGAAATCCCGGTCCAGGCGCGACAGCGATGCATGGTATCCGTCGTCCGCCGGCGGGCCCAGTAACGCGTTCTGCAGGCGTCTCCTGTTCTGGAGCAGACTGTTTATGTAGGCGTGCAGTTCGCGCGTTTCAAAAGGCTTGGTCAGGTACACGTCGGCGCCCAGCTCCAGCCCGTGGGATCGTGACTCGATATCGGTCCGGGCGGTGAGCATGATGATCGGGATGTGGGAGGTCGACAGGGTGCTCTTCAGGATTTCGCAGAGTTCGGTGCCGCTCATCTCCGGCATCATCACATCCGTGATGACGAGGTCGGGAATGACCTCCTGGCACACGGCGAGGGCCTCCCGGCCGTCCGATGCGCGCAACACGTTGTAGTCCTGGACGAGACTGGTGGCCAGGAAGTCCCTCAGGTCGGCATGGTCTTCCGCAATGAGGAGCGTGGGTCGCTCGTGAGCCGGACCGGTGAGTGTGTCTGCGCCTGATTCCGGATTGACGTGCGTCTCCGTGCTCGATGCCGGACCGGGCGAAGCGTGGGTGGACACCGCCGGAAGGGTAATCGAGAACGTGGAGCCGACGCCGACGCGGCTTTCCACCCGAATCCGCCCGCCGTGCATTTCAACGACTTCCCGGCACAGCGACAGTCCGATTCCCGATCCTTTGGCCTCTTCCTGGTTCTGTCCGCGGAAAAACCGATCGAAAATGTTCGGAAGGTCCGATTCCGGAATGCCACGGCCGGTGTCTTCAACCGTCAGTTCGATTTCCCGATCCGTGGGTTCGCCCAGACGAACCCGGATGCGTCCGCCGGAGGGCGTGAATTTCAGGGCATTGCCAATGAGGTTCACCAGCACGTGCTCCATCCGGGGGCGGTCAAAGGTCCAGTAAATGGCTTCGGACGGCGTTTCGACGTCCAGCGAGACGCCTTTTTCGAGGGCGGCGGCTCCGTAGATGGCAGCAATCTGCTGCACGAAGGCCGTGATGTCGTTCATGCGGGCGTTCAACTGGAAGGAGCCGGATTCAAGCGCGGTGAGGTCCAGGATTTCGCTCACGAGTGACGTCAGCCGGTCCACGTTCCGGTCAACAACGACCAGTTGACGCTGCCATTCGTCGTCGGCTCCACTCCGGGCGCGGTCCAGCAGATGGGAGATCGGGCCCTTTATCAAGGTCAGCGGCGTTCGCAACTCGTGGCTGATGTTGCTGAAGAAGCGACGCTTCAGTTCGTCCAGTTCCGTCAGGCGAAGCGCCTGATGCGCAATGGTTTCCGTCCGCTCCTGGACCTGTCGTTCCAGCTGCTCATTCCGGCGTTTGATCAACGCAATGCGACCCCACACCAGGAGGATGCCCGAAGACGTGCCCAGTCCCAGCAACACCAGTATGAACCAGAAGGACTCCGTGAACGCCGCCTCCCGATCAATCCACAGGGAGGTCACGTCGGTGCTCCACCGCCCGGAAATACCGGCCTGCAGGTCCAGGCGCCGGGTACCCGGGGGGACATTGCCCAGGGGCAGCAGCGGATCGGTACCCAGCAATTGCCAGTCCTGTACCCCGTCCGAGAACCGGTACCGGTACGACACCTCTTCCGAGCCGGTGAAATACGGCGCACTGAACTGGATGCTGAGCGACCGCTGATCGGCGTCGAGCGCGACGCGACCGTCCGGGTCGTCCAGCGGTTGCCCGTTTGCGGTAATGGAGAGCAGCGTGACACGCGGTGGCACCGGGTGTTCCACGAGGGTGGGATCGACGATGGCAACACCACGTTGCGTCGGAAAATGGATCCTGCCGTCCGAGCCCAGGAATCCGGCCGACTGGATGCCACCGTTTCCCTCGCGGCTGCGCATTCCTGCGGCATCGTCAATCAGCGTGGCCAATACACCCGGCTGGTCACCCCGCACGACGGCGCGGACATCGTCGGGGTCCAGCCGGTAGATGCCTTGATTCGAGTTGATCCAGATCATGCCCTCCCGGTCGCGAACCATGGCGTGTACGCTGTTGTCGGGCAGACCTTTGGACAAGCCGATGACCGCGACGCCGCCTGAAGTGATGACAATCAGCCCGACATCCTCACTCCCGACCCACACTTCGCCCGCTTCGAACGGAAGGATGGACCGGATGTTGTTGCTCGGGAAACCAGCCGCTTCATCCCGGAAAACGAGCGAATCGGCGTGAAGCCGTCCGAGCCCCTGGCCGAACGTGCCGAACAGCAACGTGCCCTCAGGGGTCTCGGCTATGTATCGTACCCACACGGTTCGGTCTTTCGCGACGGGGACGCGCCTGAACGCGTCGTCCAATTCGCCCCGGACCCAGAGTCCGCTCTGCGTTCCGATCCATAGCCGATTCCGGTCGTCAAAATAAATGGCCCGCACGGCCGGGTCCATGCCAGGCGGGTTTTCCGCAATGCACGCGCTGGCCTCCATGCGACACAGCCCTGTCCCTCCGAGCCACACGGTGCCATCCGGATCCCGTCCGGCAGACCACGGGGTAGGGGCCGGAATCCGGTCCGTAACGCGCCCCTCGACAACGCGGACGAAGGAACTGGCATCGAGCAGGCCGGCCCAGAGGCCGCCATCGGCATCCTCCATGAGCGCGTACGCATTCTCGCCCGGCAAGCCCTCGGGGATACCGAGCGTGGTCACCGCAGAGGACCGGATGAGGAAGAGTCCCAGCTTGTTGTGCGCTACCCAGATTCCTCCCGACCGGCTGGCGTGCAGCTGGTTGATGGTGCCGCTCGACGCCAGGACGAGACGGTCGTTCCTGTACACGTTGCCGTCAATGGCGTGCCAGAGATCGCCTCTGGTGTCCATGACAGGCGCTGTGCGATAAGCGCCCGGACCGTATGGAGGAGGTGCAGTCTGTGGGAAGAGGGGCACCAGTCCGGTGGCATCCAGACGCCTCCAGCCCCGGCTCGTGACGAAAACCATCTGTCCATCGAGTTCCAGCGCCGACCATGAATCGACGGCCATGCCGGGCGCGTCGGCGTGGTACAGGGCCGTGATCCGGTCTCCTTCCTTTCGCGCGACGCCCTCCTGAGTCAAGAGATACAGGGCATTGCCTGACGGCTGGAGTCCGCGGATGTCCCTGTCTGGAAGACCATCCTCTTCGGTGTAACGGGCAACCATGCCGGTGTCTGACCACGCGATCAGGCCATCCACGCCGGCAATCCAGAGCGTTCCATCTTCCGCACGGAATCCTCCGTAGGCATCGCGTGGCAGGTCGGTCCTGAGCACGCCGGTACCGTCGGGCGCCATATCCAGCGTTCCACTGTCCGTGAAAATCCATGCGTTCCCGTTGGAGGTGCGCAGGTACCCGGTCCCCGATGTGAAACCGAATTTCCGGGACAGGTCGGTGAACGCGCGGCCGTCGAACAGGATGACCTCCCGCGATTCGGTGAACAGAAGATAGCCGATTCCCTCCAGCCGGGAGATGGAGATGAGGCGATTGCTTGGAAGGTCAGGATGACTGCTCTTGTCGAACAGCGCCACGGATCGTCCATCGAAACGCACCAGGCCTCCCAGGGAGGTGACCCACAGGAAGCCGTCATCGTCCTGATACATACCGGTCACACCGGAGACAGGAAATCCATCGTTGGCTGTCCACTGGCGGAAGACGAAATCCGGGTGGATGGACCAGGCGGAAGGGTCGGTCTGACCACGGGCCATCGTACTGCAGGTTACGGCCAATAGCAGCGCGGAAACCAGCGGAAGGCAGCGCCGGGCGGCGCTGGATATGCGGCAGGGTTGGAGTCGACCTGACAGCATGGAGACGGGGTGAGCAGGAGGGGGGACGGCTACCCTCAGAGTACGAAAGAATCCCGAATTGTCCGGTCTGTAGCGGAGGATGTCCGGTCCGTGGCGGTGCGATGTTGCTAGACTGGAAGTGAACCGCCGTTCCTCATTGCTCTAATCCCAAATCACGATACCATGAACCCCTCACGCTCCATATTCGCGGCGCTGTTTGCCGCACTTTTTCTGGTTGGTTGCTCGGAAGACTCCACGCTGACGTCGCCGGAACATCCGGATACCTCCATAGCTCTTGAAAACCAGGTCCTGCTGTCAAAGAAGGGTCAGAAGTACGACGTTTGCCATGTTGATCAAGACACGGGCGCCGTCACCTTGATCTCTGTCGGTTCACAGAACGCCGCGGAGAAACATATCCAGAACCATGGCGATGGTGTGCCAGGCGCTGGCTACACGGCATTGTGCGAGCCGGATGCGGATTCCGATGGCGTGTCCGACGCGAACGATGCATTCCCGAACGATCCGACCGAGACCGCTGACTCGGACGGTGACGGACTCGGCGACAACTATGAAACCGCCAACGGTCTGGACCCCAACAATCCCGACTCCGACGGCGACGGAATTCCGGACGGCTTGGATGAGTACCCAACGGACCCGACCAATGGCCAGGGAGACGGGGGCTGTCCGATCGCACCGGAAGACGTGCAGCGCGTGAATGGCAACGGCCCGATTCCCGTTTTCGACTACACGGAGAACGGCATCACGTTGAGCTACGGACCACTCGGAACGGGCTACGGCTTGGTGTCTTCACCGTTCGTATACACAGGATCTGACCCGAACTTCGTCGGCAAGACCGTCTACTACCGGGCAACCACAGGAGACTACGTCTTCCAGGCGGAGTACGGCTGCGAAATTCTTGGATACAACCCCAACTTCGAGTACGTCCCCGGCACTCCTCCTCCCTACGACAGACTGATGGATGTGTACACGTCCGGCTACCTCTTCGAAGTGAACTGATCCGGGCGGACAGACGATCATGACGTAGGCGCGGGCCCTCGGGCCCGCGCCTACAAATCCACGATCACACCACCGTTGGCAATGAATCCGTCGGTGGGGCCCCAGATGGGCGGGAAGGTGGGGTTTGTGCGGAGGCCCGTCACGAGGGGCGATGTGCGGCTTTGACGCGCATCCAGCAGGTTCTCGAGGTTGAGGAAGGCGCGAACCGCGCCGAAGCGCCACTGGGTCATGATCCCCGTAATCAGGTACCCCGGGGCCGATCCTCCGTCCGGGAGGGGCTGCCGGCCGGTGTAGTAGGCCTCCAGGCCCACGCGGCCCCGTCCGTGCTGCTCCCACACGAGGACGGTGTACGTCCGGTGCTGCGCCGTGAGCGGAAGGGCGGTTTTCTGTCCCTGTCCGCGGGTTTCTTCTTCGGCCACCAGATACACGTACCCCAGGAACAGCTTCAGGTCGCCGCGCGATATCCGGGCCGTGGATTCCGATCCGCGCACCACGACGGCTCCGTCGCCCAGCGATGCCGCGTGGTTCACGCGCGTCACGTACACGGCCTGGTTCAGCGACAGCGCAAACGGACCGATGACCGCGCCGTAGTTCACGTCCACGTTGGCGCCCACCGAGCGTTCGGCATCCAGGCTGTCCGCCACGGGACGGACGCCCCGGAACGATCGCGCCTCGGCCTCTTCCACGAAGGGCGTCGGCGCCTTGTAGCCGAGTCCGCCGCCCACGCGCGCCGCAAGCCCGCTGTCGTGCTTGAACAGCAGCGCGGCCCGTGGCAGCAGGAAGGCCCCGAATGCATTGTGGAGGTCCAGACGCAGACCGCTCTCGAGGGCAACCCGGCGCCCGAGGCTCCAGGTATCCTGGCCGAAGACGCCCACCGAGCCGTACGCGTAGTCGAGCGGCTCCGCCTCGCCGTCGCTCTGCGTGAAGGCATCCGTGCGCAGGTCTACGCCGCCCACCCATTCGTGCGCGCCGCGCTCGCCATGGGCCGAAGCCTCGGTGTAGCTGGCCAGCTGGCGGCCGGCAAACCGGAATCCGGGCACCGCGACGGATCGCCCGAAAACGCTGCCACTGGAACGGAGCGTGAGTCCTACGCCACTCGGCAGCGGACGCTCGTATCCCGTGGCCACGGACACCCGCCCGGAGCGGTTGTGCTCGGTGAATCCCGCCCCGTCCGCGCGGACCGCCGCCATGTCGCCGCCCTCGCGGTCCTCCAGGGTCGTGGATACACGGAGCGTGAGCGTTCCCTCGCCGTACCGGTACCACGTGGGCGATACGGTGAGACGGCGCGTGGACGGCAGATTCGTAAAATCGTCCTGTTCCGCATCGTAGGCCTTCTGGAAATTGGCCGATGCGAGCAGCGTGTAGCCTGTGCGCGCATCTCTTTCAGCCAGGTACAGCGCCGCATCGAGCCCGCCGGCCGTGGTCGTGTTCACCAGCAGGGAGCGTTCGCCGGCTTCCGTGGGCCGCTTGGATACCAGTTGCACGAGACCGGCAATGGCGTCGCCGCCGTACAGCGTGGAGGCGGGGCCTTTGATGACTTCCACCTGGGCCAGGTCCAGCGGTGGAATCTGCAACAGCGAGAGGCCGCCGGCCAGGCCGCCGTAAAGCGGGAAGCCGTCCCGCAGCAGTTGGGTATATTCACCGCCGAGCCCCTGTATCCGGAACGAGGCTGACGCCGACACCGCGGACGTCTGCTGGACCACGATTCCCGGCGACTCGTTGAGCAGCATGGAGATGCCGGACGGATCCATGGCAATTTTTTCCTCGATTTCCTCGCCGCCAATGACCTCCACGCGCGTCGGGATGTTGGCAATCGTGCGACCCGACCGAACGGCCGTGACCGTGGTTTCGCCCAGTTCGATTTCCTGTTCTTCAAGGAGCACGTCGATGACTTCCTGCTCGCGCGGGAAGGTGAGCTCCATACGATGCGCGCGGTATCCGATGAAGGTGAAGGCGACCGTGTACGTGCCGTCCGGAATGGACGAAATGCTTATGCGGCCGTCGGTGTCCGTCACGCCGCCGATTTCCGTGCCTTCCACGAGCACGTTCACGCCCGGGATGGGCTCGCGCTCGTGCCCGTCCAGCACACGGGCTTCGAGGATGTTCTGGGCGGCTCCGGGGCGGCTGATGAACGCGAGCAGGAGAGCGAGTACACTCACGACACGGATGGCGAGTCGGTGTTGGCCCTGAAAACGGACGGACATGGTATCGGAAGGACAGGGTCAGTTGCAACGGCGCGGCCCGTCTGTACCGTGAGTTCCGTTCTTGGTTCTGGCCGTTGGCGTTCCGGTGAACTTTCGGGCGGACTGGAAGTATTAAACGCCAAAAGGCATAAATAATATTGCCAAATGGCCGAATCGTACAACTATCTGGACTGGGATCTGCCCACGGCTGCCCGCAAGGTGGCAGAGGGGCTTCCCACGTATGCGTTGGAGCGGGTTCGGGAGAGGCTGAGTGTATCCAGAAAAGAGTTTTCGGATATCATCCAGATATCCGAGCGAACGTTGTCGCGCCGGGCGAAGGAGCGCGCGTTGCCGGTCGATGAGTCGGAACGGGTCTACCGGTTGTCCCGGCTCATGGAGCTTGCTGCGCGCGTACTGGGTAGCGAAGACGATGCGCGGGACTGGATGAAGGAGTCGAATTTCGCACTCGGGGGAGCCATCCCGCTGGAATATGTGCGAACAGAACCCGGAGCGGAGCTTGTGGAGCAGATTCTGGGGCGCATAGAACACGGCATCCCCGTCTGATTGCGGATTACGGCCTGGCGCATATCGCATGCCCGTTTTGCGGACTCCATGTTTTCCGGGGTCGGCGCGGAGGCGGTGGGCGGGCGGTTCAACAGCCCGGGACGGCGCGCGGTATATGCCGCCGGATCCTTGTCTCTGGGTATCCTTGAGTTGGTCGTACAAGGCAATGCGCGACACAGGCTGCACGGGTTGGTTTGCGCATCGGTTTCTTTTGATGAGCGATTTCTGCACTGCCTGGAGATTCGAGATTTGCCCGCGGGCTGGAATTCGCGGCCGGCATCATCCGTCTCGCAGTGTATTGGAGACGCTTGGCTCGACAGCCAGGAGTCATTGGTCATGCGCGTACCGAGTGTCGTGGTGCCAGGGGAGTACAATTACCTGATAAATCCGGGTCATCCAGGCGTCGGCGCGCTGAAGGTGGGGGAGCTGCGGCCGGTGGACCTTGACCCGAGGCTATAATCATGGCATACGACGAAGGACTGGCTGAACGGCTCCGGGATCAATTCCGCGGACAGGCAGGCATCGAGGAGTAGATGACCTCGCCTACTGGGTTGGCGTATGTCAGGAGTTTGTGGATACGCTGCCGTCGCGGTGACGACGTAACTAACACTTGTGTTACTAACAAAAATGTTAGTATATTGCGCAAGTGGCCGGAACGACGAAAATAGCGACAGACAGGCTGCCCCCGCGCAAGCCGGATGATCTGCTGGACAGGGACCGGGAGTGGATGCGTCTCTCAGACGAGGTCCTGGCACCCGGTCCGGGACTGATTCTCGTCTTGGGGCGCCGGCGCGCCGGCAAAAGCTTCCTTTTGACACGGTTTGCACACGCCGCGGGCGGTTTTTATTACCAGGCGACGCGCAAGTCGGACCAGGAACAGCTCAAGACGCTGTCCCAGCGGCTCGCTGATCATTTTGACGACGCTTCGCTCAAGCACACGGTGTTTCCGGACTGGGATTCGCTGCTTGGATGGCTTCGTCAGAAGGTTGCCAACGAGCCGTTTACGCTCGTTCTGGACGAGTTTCCGTATCTCGCCGACGCATCCCCTGCGCTGACATCCATCCTGCAGAGCTGGTGGGATCATGACTTGACCGATTCCCGCATCACCCTCATCCTGAGCGGAAGTCACGTATCGGCCATGAAAAAGCTGGTGGACGTTGACCAGCCGCTCTATGGGCGCCGGACCGCCCGGCTGGACATTCGCCCGTTTGATTTTCATGATGCGGCGCGGTTCGTGCCCGATTGGTCACCGCGGGACAAGCTTCGTCTATACGGCATTTTTGGCGGTATGCCCGGGCATTTGGCGCTGGTCGATGCCAGCAGATCGCTCAAGGAGAACGTGGCCCGACAGCTACTGGACAGCACGGGCCGCTTGCACGACGAGGCCATCCATGCGTTCGATGCGTTTGTATCGGACGCGGACGTGCACTATTCGATTGTGGATGCCATTGCCGGGGGCGAACGACGTTGGAGCCGGATATCGAGCCGGGTGGGACGGCAGACCAGTGCGCTGTCGCGGCCGCTCGATTGGCTCGTGGACATGGAAATCGTGAAACGGACCGCGCCGCTTGAGGGAGGCAAGAAGCCGAGTCCCAAGCGGAGTCTGTATCACGTTACCGATCCGTATTTCAACTTCTGGCACACGTTCATTGCCGACATCCGGCAACGGGGTCTGTCTGAATTGGTGGATCCGCAGGACCTGTGGGACCGGTTCATTGCACCCCGGCTGGATGACTACATGGGGGGCGTCTTCGAAACGGCGTGCCGCCAGTTCGTCATGCGAGGTGAACACGCGTTGTTGCCCTTCCGGCCCATGGAAGTCGGAAGCTGGTGGAACAGCGATTCAACCGAAGAAGTGGATGTCGTGGCCGTGGACGGCCAGGGAGCGCTGCTTGTGGGCGAGTGCAAATGGGGCGCGGCCAATGCACGCGATATCGACACGCTTCGTCGCCGCGCTGACCTCGTCGCCGCGCAATCCAAGGACATCCGCGCCATGCATCTGGTGATGTTCGGGGATGGTCCGGCAGCGGATGGGGTCATCCATGTACCGATGGAGGCGCTGTTCGAGGGCGCCTGACCCCTACGGCAGCGACAGCTCCATCTTCGGGCCGCTGACGTTCACGCGGTCCAGCAACGTCGCGCTGGCGGCGTTCAGGCCGATGACGTCCACCTGGATATTGCGCTTGCGGAATTTCAGGACGGCCTTGTCGATGGCGGCCACCGCGGACGCATCCCAGATATGGGCGGTGGTCAGGTCCAGTACCACGCGGTCCACGTCCTCCAGGAAATCGAAGTGGGCAATGAAGCCGGTGACGGTCACGAAGAAGAGGTCGCCGTTCACGGTGTAGGTGCGGACTCGGCCGTCGGCGCTGAGCGCATCCTCCATGAATGCCAGGTCGGCCACTTTGCGGGCGAATAGCAGGGCGCTGAGCACGACGCCGGTGAACACCCCGATGGCCAGGTCGTGCGTGTACACGACGGTACCGACGGTCACGACCATGACCATGGTTTCGCTCAGCGGCATGGTCCGCATGGTGCGCAGCGACGCCCAGTCGAAGGTGCCAATCGACACCATGAACATGACGGCGACGAGCGCCCCCATGGGGATGAGCACCAGCCAATCGGCCAGCACCAGGATGAAGAACAGCAGGAACACCCCGGCCGAGAGCGTGGACAGCCGGCCGCGGCCGCCCGAGTTCACGTTGATGACCGACTGCCCGATCATGGCGCATCCGGCCATGCCACCGAAGAACCCGGTCACGATGTTGGCTATGCCCTGACCCGTGGATTCCCGGTTCTTGTCGCTCGGCGTATCGGTCATTTCATCGACAATCGATGCCGTGAGCAGCGATTCAATGAGTCCCACCATGGCCAGCGCCAGCGATATGGGGAAGATGATGCGCAGTGTATCGATGGAAAACGGAATGGACGGCAGGCTGAATGCCGGCAGGGCCGTGGGCAGCGCGCCCATGTCACCGACGCGGCTCAGCCCCTCCGGCAGGAAGAGCGAGACCACCGTCAGCAGCAGGATGGCCACGAGCGGCGACGGTACGACGTTCGTCACGCGCGGCAGGAGATAGATGACGGCCAGGCCACCCGCGACCAGGGCGTACATCATCCACCCGGCGCCCACGAACAGCGGCAACTGCGCCATGAAAATGAGGATGGCCAGCGCGTTCACAAACCCGATCATGACGGATTTGGGGACGAATTTCATGTACCGGCCCAGTTTGAACCAGCCGAACAGGATCTGGATGATGCCGGTCAGGATGGTGGCCGCGAACAGGTATTCCAGTCCGTGATCCCGCACGAGTACGATCATGAGCAGCGCCATGGCGCCGGTTGCCGCCGAAATCATGCCGGGGCGGCCGCCTACGAACGCGGTGACGACGGCAATGCTGAACGATGCGTACAGCCCGACCTTCGGGTCGACACCGGCAATGATGGAGAACGCGATGGCTTCGGGAATGAGCGCCAGGGCCACGACGACCCCCGCAAGCAGGTCGCCCCGGACGTTGGAGAACCACTGCTCGTGGAGCGTGCGGGTACTGGGAATGGACAGCCCATATCGGCGGTCCCCAAGAATGGAACGGAGATTCAAGTATATTCGGGGGTCAGAATGAAGCGTATGAAAGAGCCCCCGAACCCGGTCCGGCACATACAGATCCGTACGATGCGCCGGAAGCGCTATCATTCACGGTAACCACATCCCCCACGGTCATGATTGACTCCATGCTTTCCCATTACCGCATTGTCGCCGAACTCGGGCGGGGCGGCATGGGCATTGTCTACAAAGCCCAGGACACCAAACTGGACCGCGAGGTGGCCATTAAAGTGCTTCCTGCCAACGCGCTCGCATCGGACGATGACCGCGCCCGCTTCCACCGTGAAGCAAAAGCCGCGGCCGCGCTGAATCATCCCCACATTGCCGCCATCTATGAAATTGACCATGCGGACGGGGAGCATCCGTTCATTGCCATGGAGTTCATTGACGGCGAGACATTGGATGCTCGCGTCAAGAAGGGGCCGCTGAAGCTGAAGGATGCGGTGGACATTGCCTGGCAGATTGCGTCGGCGTTGGGGGCCGCCCACGAAAAAGGCATCGTGCACCGGGACATCAAGAGCGCCAACATCATGCTCACGTCCAAAGGCGTGGTCAAGGTGCTGGATTTCGGGCTGGCCCAGACGTCCGCATCCACGAAGCTGACGCGCATGGGGTCGACGCTCGGGACGGTCGCCTACATGAGTCCCGAGCAGGCGCGCGGGGAGGAAATCGATGCCCGGACCGATCTTTGGGCCCTCGGCGTGACCCTCTACGAGCTCGTCGCGGGCCGCAATCCATTCCACGGGGACTACGAGCAGGCCGTGGTGTACGCCATCCTGAATACGGAGCCGGAGCCGCTGACCGCCGTGCGCACGGGCGTTCCCATGGAACTCGAGCGTATTGTGAACAAGCTGCTGTCCAAGCAGAAGGAATACCGGTACCAGTCGGCTGCCGACTTGCAGGCGGATCTGAAGGCGATGGATGTGCGGGGGAGTGGTCTGAGTCAGCGATCCATGCCGGCCCACACCGGCGGGGTGGCCGCGCCCCTGCCCGGCCTCATGTCCGGTCCCCTCTCCGGATCCTTGCCCCGGTCGAACCGCGGGTTGGCCATGGTGGCGGTGGGCGCTTTGCTGGGCCTGGTGCTGGCCACAGCCGCGTTCCTGGCGCTGTCCGGTTCCGGTACGCCTCTGCCCGCGACGAAGACGGTGGTGGCACAGATCAATCTTCCGTCCGGCATGACGCTGGAACCGGGGCGGTCCGCTCCCCTGGAACTGCACCGGAAGGGGATCGCCCTGTCGCCGGACGGCAATACGCTCGTTTTGGTAGGCTCCTGGCGGGAAACGACCGCCCTGTATCGCCGCGACATGGCCTCGACCGTTTTCGACCGGATTCCCGGCACCGAAGATGCCTACGGCGTGACGTTTTCGCCCGATGGATTGCGCGTGGCCTTTTACGCGAACAACCGGTTGAAAACCGTGCGTCTGGACGGGGGCTCGCCGCGTGATGTGGCAGACGTTTCCCTGCCCTACGGCCTGGTATGGCTGCCGGACGATCAAATCATGTTCCTGAATGCGGAAGGGGGGCGCCTGGAAGTGGTCCCGGCCTCGGGAGGGGAATCCCGCGTGATGGATATCCGATTGCGGGATGACCCGTCCATATCCCTGACAAGTAGTTTCGATCCGATTGACCTGCTGCCGAATGGGCACGTGCTGGGTGATACGGAGATGGGTGTATTCGAATTGGATCCGACCGATGGGACCGCCCGACGGATTCCCGTTGCGACCGCATTCGCCTTGATGGGCGCCGATGGGTCGTTGGTCTACCAGGATGGTAAAGGGTTGTCCGTCGTCCCTTTCGACGTCACGTCAGCCGCTCCTCGCGGTCCGGCCGTGACCCTTTCGGACAGCTTGCTGTCCTTCCGATCAGCACAGTCCCACGTGACAACGGACGACCACGGCAACCTGGTGTACGTCCGGGGGGCGGACTTGCGGCGAACGAAGCTTGGCTGGCTGGACGTGGACACGGGCCAGGTGGAGGATATTGAGGATTTCGCACCTGAAGCGTTCCACGCGTTCATGATCGCCCCGGATGGACGCTCCGTGGCCATTTCCGTCGGGGGTATTTCGTCGGATGAAATATGGAACTACAACCTGGAACGGGGCACCCGGACCATGGTGTCGTCGGGCGGATTCAACAACACCCCGGTCTGGTCGCCTGACGGACTGCACATACAGTACGGAAGCTCATTGGAGGCCGGTTCGGCTGTGCTGGGCGTTTCCGCGGGGGGCCTGTCTGCCCCCGACACGCTGCTCGGGTACGGTCGCGCACCCGAGTGGATGACACCCGACGCGTCCATCCTGGGGGTGATCTATATGACCGGCCGGCAGTGGGGCCTGGGTTACGTCCATCTGGATGACCCCGAGACGGTCCTGCCGATTGCCGATCAACCCGATGTGACGCAGGTGTTGTCGCGTCTTTCCCGCCGGGGCGATCGGGTCGCCTACACCTCGAACGCCAGTGGGGATTACCAGGTCTATGTCCAGCCTTTTCCGCCCACGGGCCAGGTCTGGCAGATTTCGGTTGGCGGGGGCGAGGAGCCCGTTTGGGATCTGGACGATTCCGCCATCTTCTACCGGAACGGCAACGAGCTATTCCGGGTGGATGTGACCGAAACCGCGACCGGCCCGGCGTTTTCCCGCCCGGAAAGCGTGTTCCGCGGCGCATTCCAGAACGTCGCCGGCTACTCCTACGACATTTCCCCGATTGACGGGCGCTTCCTCATCTTGCGCACCGCTTCCGAGGAGCGGCCCATCACGCGCTTGGATGTCATATTGAACTATCCGGCGCTGGTGGAGGAATAGCTCAACGCAGAAACGCCTCCATGTCTGGAAACGCCTGTAGGATACCGTCCTGCGCCATCCAGGCTTCAATGGCGTCGATGTCCATGGGCACGAAGTCCGAGACGATCTCCGCACGGTCCTCGTGGATGATAATGAGGTCCTCAAGCCGGATGTAGATCTGCTCCTCCGGCACGCGCAGCGCCGGCTCGATGGTGAAGACCATGCCGGCCTGCAGGACGCCGCTGTAGTCGCCCACGTCGTGCGTGGCCATGCCGACACCATGACCGAGGGTCGCCCCGTCGCGCGTGGCCCGCTGCTCATAACTGTTCACGTACGACTCGGCGGCCGCGCGGTAGATGTCCTTCGAGAAGGTCCAGTCGTCCAGCATCTGCCGCATTTCGACCACGGCCTCGCGCATGATCTGATTGGGGGTCACACCGGGGCGTATCCGAAGCAGCACCGCCCGGTACGCGCCCAGGTAGAACCCGTAGAGCTCCCGTTGCCAGGTGTTGAACGTGCCGTTGACGGGCATCATCCGCGTCACATCCGACATGTAATACTCGACGTCCGGGGCATAGTCCATGAGAAGGAAATCGCCGTCCTGCATTGTCCGCTGCCCGGCGTTGTAGTGCGGGTAATAGGCGTTGCCGGCGCTGGCCACGAGCGAGTAGTAGGCATCGCCCTGGGCGCCGTTGCGCCAGTAGTGGTACTTGGCGACGGCATCGAGCTCCATTTCTTTCTGGCCGGGAGCCACGGATCGCATGGCTTCCATGAGCGCGATGCCCGACAGACGGGTGGCCTTTCGGATGATCTCCATTTCACGCGGGCTCTTGATGAGGCGCAGGTCGTCCAGGATGGGATTGATGCTTTCCATGTGGAACGTGGGGTACCGCTCGGCGATGAGGCTCATGAAGTGGGCTTCGCGTGAGGGGCGGCCGTCCCACGGGTCGCTCAGCCGGTCCGATACGTGGCGCAGGCCCAGATCGCGGCTCTCGGCCAGACCTTCTGCCGGCTGGAAGAGCGTGTACAGCGTGGGGACCGTGCGACGACGCATCTGGCGTCCCAGGTCTTCGGCGAACTGTTCGGTCGCGGCGACACGGTCCATGCCGGAGAGCTCGCGGACCAGCGTCGCATCTTCAGCAGACAACACGTGGCCTTCGGAGCGCTCCCGGCCTTCGTTGCGGTGGGGGAGGTACAGGGTAGTCGTGCGACTGGCGCCATCCATGATGAGGAGCGCGTGTGCGACCTCTATGCCGGTCAGATAGTAGAACTCGTTCGACTGGCGGAAGCGGGTGTAGCCGCGCGGCGTGGGCTCGCCCTGGAGGACGACGATGGCGTCTGTTCCAATGCGGTCGAAGACGTTGGCGCGGCGCTCGGCGAATTCCGAGGGCGGGAAGTCTTGCGTGAACAGCGGCATGCCGTCCTGGGCAAGGGCGGTGCCGGGCGTGAGGGCGGCGGTGAGCAGAAGAAGGGTCGCGAAGAGGCCGAATGTGGCACGAAGTAAGCGGGTCATGGCGGCGTGTGGCAGGTGGATACGGAGGCAATGTAGCGCGATCGGTGCATGCATTCTGTAGGGAAATCCACCGCGAGGCGTGCATGGGGACTGGACTCCGGGTGTCGCTGTCAATGCAGGAGTGTTTCGCTGGCGAAACACTTTCGGGCAGGTTGTCCGGACTTCAGGCGGGAGCCGTGGGTCCGGAATGGGTGAAAACGGGCTGGAAACGACATTCTGATCGGGGCGTGCCAAAAAGTGGGCTGGGCCGGCACGCAGCTTGCAAGAGAGTGGACAGTTACCAACACACACACACCGACTCTCTCAAGACCATGAAAAACCTCTTCGCTCTCGCTTTCGCCCTGACCTTCGCCTTCGCCGCCACGACCGCTTCCGCGCAGTCCAACACGGCCACGCAGAATGTGTCCATCAACGTCGCTGAAATCGCGGTGATCGCCGTAACCGGCAACATCTCGATGACCATCAACGCAGCGACCGCCGGTCAGGCCCCGGACGCCGCCACGGCATCCAGCTCCTACAACGTGACCACGAACGGCACCGACAAGAAGATCACCGCCGAGCTCGACCAGAAGATGCCGAAGGGCCTCACGCTGAACGCCACGATGGCTGCTCCCGAGGGCGCCGAGTCGGAAGGCAAGCAGGCACTCTCTGACAAAGCAGTCAACCTGGTCACCGGCATCACGCAGGTCCGTGGAACGGGTCTCTCGCTGAACTACGAAGCCGTAGCCACGGTCGACGCCGACCCGGACAGCTACACCCGCACGGTCACCTACACGATCACGAACAACTGATCCATCAGGCACCAGACAGAAAGGGCGGCACCCGCGAGGGTGCCGCCCTTTTTTCGTATTCTTTTTCTTTCGAGAACTTCGAACAACACCGCACACGTCGATGACACTGCATGCTTCCATGGGCCGCAAGTTCGTCCCCTTGGCGGCGCTGCTGCTGACTACCGCGTGCAGCACGCCGCCCGAGAGCCGCACTCCCGAAAGCCGGGAGGACTTCAATCTGGCCGTGCCTCTTTTCTTGCAGGAGTCGTCTGAGCGCGTATTCAAGGACGTTCAGGTGGAAGAAATCACGCCGCTCCTGTCGCCCGATTCGCTGCATTTTCCCGGCTCAACGCATCTCACGGAGCATGGCGTCTTCGTGACCGAGTATTCCGATGCGCACATCTGGCTGTTCGATTTCGAAGGGAATCTCGTTCAGACGTTCGGTGCCGGAAAGGGGGATGGCCCGGGAGAAATGCAGAATCCGCTTGACATGGTCGTGTTCGCAGAAACGCTGGCGGTACTGGATGCATACTCATTCGACGTACACCGTTTCCTGCTGGACGGCACGTTCCTGGACTCCCAGTCCATGACGAGACAAGGCTTGTCCATGGCCAGTACCCGGTCGACAACGCTGGTCTTGATGACGAATCCGGAGCAACCGCTTGTCCGTTATCCATTCGTCGAGGGCGATTCCTCCGTGGTGTTGTTCGAGGGTCTTGGAGGCATGGACATATTCAGCACGGTAGGCAACCTGACCTCGGACGATGACCATATCGTTTTCATCCATCCATTCCGTCCGTTTTTTGCCGTGATGTCGGACAATGGAGACGTCATGTACGCGCGTGCAACGGTCGATGATGGTTCGGTCGACGATCCCGATTTGACGGCGCCAGGCGGTGGTCCAG
This sequence comes from Rhodothermales bacterium, assembly GCA_040221055.1. Taxonomy (NCBI): domain Bacteria; kingdom Pseudomonadati; phylum Rhodothermota; class Rhodothermia; order Rhodothermales; species Rhodothermales bacterium. Next base: position 435,276 of record JAVJVN010000014.1, read on the forward strand.
TACGATTTCCTCCCCCGTTGAACCGGCGGAGTTCGGCCTTTGAGGGGCGACTCTATATGGAAAATGGCCCGACCCGCACCGATTCCAGTTTCGTGGTGGATGTATATGACCTGGAAGACCAGGGAGCCTATCTGTATTCCTTGCGCATGCCGTTCTCGGGTAGAAGCATCTCCATGCGAGGAAATCTGATGACAGCCCGGACCGGTCCGGTCACCGCTTCGCTCTTCCGATTCGAGGTGGTGGAATAGTTTGATATGCTGCGTGTGGTGCAGGAGTTGGAACTAAACGGCACGCTATGTCTTTTGTAGACGACACATATAATCATGTGTATTACAAGTAAGACACCATGGCAGCCAATCGTACACGTTCATTGTCCCCGCCCGCCCGGTTGGCCTTGGGCATCCTGGGTAAGCTCATCCGGACCGGTCGAATCGAAAGAAAAATGACGACCGCCGAGCTGGCCGAACGTGCCGGTATTTCGCGGGACATGTTATACCGCGTGGAAAAAGGCGATCCCCGCTGCGAAATCGGTGTCGTCTTCGAACTCGCCACCATCGTGGGTGTCACGCTGTTCGAACCGGAGGTCTCTGCGCTGCGGAGGCTGGAACACAGGGTTGCGGACCGATTGACGTTGCTGCCGAAGTCCGTCCGGAATCCAGAGGAAGAGGTTTACGATGACTTCTGATCGGGAAGCATTCGTTTGGATCTGGCTGCCAGGTGCCGTGCAGCCCGTCGTAGCCGGTCGGATTTCCCACACGACGGATGGTCTGCAATTCAACTATGGACAGAGTTATCTCGAACGGGCCGAGGCTATTCCGCTCTCGTCACGGGAACTGCCATTGCGAGAAGGACTGCAGCCGCTCCTGCCCGGACTCCTCATGCCTGGATGCATCCGTGATGCCTCCCCCGATGCATGGGGCCGACGTGTCCTTCTGAACAAATTGGCTGGCAAGCGAGGACCCGATGCCGATCCCGTGTCCGTGGGAGAGTTGACCTATCTGTTGGAATCCGGATCGGACCGGATTGGGGCACTCGACTTCCAACGATCCGCTACCGAGTACACCCCCCGTTCCGGGGATACCGCCAAGTTGGATGATCTGATGGAGGCGGCCGATCGCATTGAGCGCGGCTTACCACTTCCGGAGGGACTGGATACGGCTTTGTTGCACGGTTCGTCCATTGGCGGTGCTCGGCCCAAGTCTACGCTGATGGATGGTGAGACGCCCTTCATTGCCAAATTTTCGTCGAGCTCGGACCACTTCCCGGTCGTCAAGGCCGAGTTCGTCGCCATGCGTCTGGCCGCCCGTGCCGGGCTGGATGTGGCTGATGTCCGACTGATGCAGTCAGCGGGTCGGGACGTCCTGTTGGTCAAGCGATTCGACCGTGGGCCTGTCCCGGGTGGATACCATCGTCGGCTCATGCAGTCGGCTCTGACCCTGCTGGAGTTGGATGAGATGATGGCTCGGTATGCCAGCTATGAACGATTCGCCGACGTCATCCGCCACTCGTTTGCCAATCCGCGGGCCACCTTGCATGAGTTGTTCGCCCGTCTGGTATTCAACATCCTGTGTGGAAATACGGATGATCATGCGCGCAATCATGCTGCGTTCTGGGATGGTCAAACATTGCGTCTGACACCGGCCTACGACATCTGTCCACAGCTCCGAAGTGGAGGAGAGGCAACCCAGGCCATGCTCATCCACGGAGAAAATCGATTCAGCAGACTGGATGTCTGTCTGGATGCGGCCCGGGTATTCCATTTGTCACACGCTGAAGCACGTGGAATAGTAGAGCGCCAGTTGGAAGCCATTCGGGCGCATTGGAGTGAGGTGGCGGACGAGGCCTGCCTGGCCACGGCCGAGCGCGACTTTCTCTGGGGAAGGCAATTCCTGAATCCGTACGCGTTCGGAAAATGAGCGTAGGGTAAGCGGGGGGTGTAGCCGTATTGCATGTGAAGGGCGTTGAGAATCGCCACTGCATATCAAACGAACCTACCACGCTCCGCATCATGAAATCGTTCAAGATCACGTTTTTTACCCTGTTCCTGGCCGCCTTTGGGCTCGTCGGGTGCGATACCGGCAGTGCACTGACCGACTCCATGTCGGAAGGCGCCGGTGACACGCCGGTTTCGCTTTCCTTCTCCATGGTGGACAACAGCACGCCGGCTGCCTTCGGAGCGGTCGCGCTCTCCAACGATGCCAATGTCCTCTCGAAGTCGGGAGCCATTGAGCTGACCCGCGTGCGCATGTTGCTGCGTACCATCCAGTTCCACTCCAGGGAAGACGACGATCCGTCGGACTTCAGGACGGCTCCGGTCGTGGTGGAACTGAACCTGGACGGCTTGCCGACCGAAGTGGAAGTGGCCGACATTCCTGCCGGCACGTATCACAAGGTCTCCTTCCGCATCCACAAGCCGGAAGACGACGAAGAGCTTTCGGAGGACATGGCCGATTTCCGCACCGGCGAGAGTGGCCGTGAGCGCTATTCGATGATCATTGAAGGCACGCACGGTGGCACACCGTTCGTGTACCGCTCAAGCAAGTCCATGCAGCAGAAGATTGATCTGAACCCGGATCTCGTCGTGAACGACTCGCTGGCCGGTCCGCTGAATGTTGCCATGCAGGTGGATGTCGACGAATGGTTCTTCGATCGTGATGGAAACGCACTCGACCCCGCGGATACGTCCGAGCGGAATGCGAATGCCATTGATCGATCCATCCGTGAGTCCTTCCGCATGTTCCCCGACCATGACCATGATCGCCACCCGGATCGGGACGAAGACGACGACGATGACGACGACGACGACGATGACGACGACGACGACGATGACGACGACGACGATGACGACGACGACGATGACGACGAAGAAGACAACGGATGATGAACCGGGCGAATGGATCTGCCCTTCTTGCCATGAGTAGTGACCGTATTCGCTACTCGGCCAAGCAATCCACAAGCGGCAGGGTGCACGGGCATCCTGCCGCTTCGCTCGTAAATGACCCCCAGCGCATTCCAGAATTTCTTCCGGGAAATGTATCCGCAGGCGGTGCGCTTCGCACAGAGCCGACTGGGGGACCGCCAGCAGGCCGAGGACATCGTGCAGGACGTGTTCGTCCGGATGTGGGAAAATCGTCGGCGAATTGCGACCGACAGATCGCCGAAGGCCTACCTGTTCAAACTGGTCGCGAACGCGATCATTGATCATTACCGGCACGAGAAAGTGAAACAGCGTCACGCCGAACATATGCTTGCAGGAGGGCCCGCCCTGACGCCGGCCCACGATCCCACGCAGGAGGAGGATATCCTGCGTGCCATCGATGACCTGCCCGAGAAAGAAAGCACCGTGTTCCGCCTGAACCGGTTTGCCGGAATGACCTATGCCGAGACGGCCCGCTACCTTGGCGTATCCCAGAAAACCGTGGAAAAGCACATGTCACGCGCCCTGGCCCGTCTGGGCACGTCGCTCCGGGACTTCCTGGTGGTGCTCATCGCGCTCCTGACGCTGGCCGTGGCCGGCGCGGCACACGGTCAGGATCGGACGGCGGAGTTCGCCGCATCCAGCGTGGATATCCAGCTTGAAGGCATGTCGCTTCGCGATGCCTTGAGCGCGGTGGCTGCCCGGACGGGTGCGGGTCTTGTTTTTGATGATGCGATGGTGGAATCCAGGATGGTCGGCCCGCACTGTTCGACCTGTCCGCTCAAGGAATTGATGCGTGATGTGCTCGCGCCGCATGGTCTCGCCTTCGAACTCATGGGTGGCCCGGTCATCGTCGTCGTGCGTGGACGGGGCCTTCAACTCACAGGCCGTGTCGTGGATGCCGAAACCGGGGAGTCGCTGCCGCTCGCCCAGGTCTGGACGGGATCCACGGGAGGGGTCGCCGACGAGGACGGGTGGTTCTCGCTCACGGTTCCGGCGGATGGAGCGACACATTTGACGGTCAGTTACATGGGATACGAGCACCGGATGGTCCGGGTGGAGCCGGGAAACCTGGGCACGATCGCGCTCCGTCCACGCACCATCGTGGTGGGTGAGGTGACGGTGATTGCGGAGCCCGTCATTCCCGTCTCCGGGGACGGCTCCGGGGCGCGACTCATGCGCGGCGGAACCATGGACCGCATTCCGACCATTGGCGGCGACGATCCGCTGCTGGCCATGCAGATGCTCCCGGGCATGGACAACACGGGCGAACGGGCCGGTGAAATGTTCATCCGCGGGGCCACGCCGCGCACGAACCTCGTGACGTGGGATGGGATACCGGTATTCAGTGCCGATCATTTTTTCGGAATGATTTCCACGTTCTCACCGCAGGCCGTGGGCGAGGTCAAGACGTATCCCCGGGGCGTCCCGGCGCATCTGGGGGGACGCGCGGGCACGGTGGTCGAACTGGCCTCTCCGTCCGGGTTGGGGCATCCCCAACTCCTGGCGCATTCGTCCGTGCTCGTGTCCGGAGCCAGCGTGCGCATTCCGTTGGGTCCGCGCATGGGGGGATGGATTTCGGCACGCCGGTCCACGCCCGCCATTGAACAGCAGACCGCCTACAGCTCCTTCTTCGACAAGGCCATCGGCGAGGAATTCGAGGCGAATCGGCCGGGCTTCACGTTCAGCGATGTGAGCGCCCGGTTGGACGTGCTGGCTGCCGCGCGGCATCATGTCTCGTTCAGTCTCCATACGAGTGACGACGGTTTGGACCGCAATACGAGTGACGTCTTCCGGCAGTTGGAACTGGTGAACGAGCAGACCGAGGAAGAGGAGGAGGAAAACGAGAATCGCGGGCGTGGACAGGGCCGCGGGCGCGGCGGCGATGACGATGATGATGATGACGGAGAAGAGGATTCGGACGCGGACGACGATGAAGGCGATGCGGAATTCGTGGAAACGGTGGTTACCGAGCGCGAGCGCACGAACAACGATTGGAGTCTGACCGGTGCGGCGCTCAACTGGACGGCGAATTGGGCGGCCGGCGCGCCCATGCATGTGCAGGTGACCCGGTCCCGGTCCCGGAGCAGTTATGCCGCTGACCTGTCTGAACTGGCCGCCGATACACTGGCGTTCTCGGCCGTGGAAGACCGCCGGCACTCCATTGAGCAACAGGCCATTCGCGTGCGGCAGGAACTGCCGTCGGCACTGGGCAGCACGACGGTCGGGGCATTTTTTGAGGGGTCCCGTTCCCGGTTCGCTGCCTCCACGGTGTTCAACACGGTGAATGCGTTCGATTCGACGTCGGTCCGGGACATGACGCTGGCCGGCGGGCATGTGGCGCAGGAAATGCGTCATGGACCGGTACGACTGCAGGCCGGCATCCGGCTCACGCGTCTTTCGACAAATGGCGCCTGGTACACCGCTCCGCGCGTGGCCGCGGACGTTGCGTTGACGGGCCGCCTGTCGGCGCAGGTATTCTGGGGCCAGTATCATCAGTACATGCTCCGGTCCCTCGACTCCGATATCCTGGTGGAGCGCCGGGACAGCTGGGCGTTGGTGGACGCCGGACAGGATCCGGCCCGCTCGCGTCAGGCGGGGGCCTCGCTGGAAATGAGCGGTCGCGCGTGGAGCCTTTCGGCCGACGTCTGGCGCCGGACCAGTCTTGGTGTTCCTGTGCTCCCGGAAGCCACACCCCGGGCGGATGTCCGTCCGTTCAACGGGGATGAAACCCATACGCTGGGTATGGACGTGGGCGGCCAGGTGCGAATTTCGGGCGTCGTCGCGTTGGTTTCCTACACGTACACGGAGAGCGAGGCCCGCAGTCCGGCGTTTCCCGGGTTGGGTTGGTTCCGATCGCTGTCCGAGCGGCCCCATGCCGTGAAGGGCGTGGTATCGGCGCCCGTGGGGCCGGTCACGGTCGGCGTGTCGTACTCGCTGGCATCGGGTCGGCCCGTTGGCGTACTGCTCGATCCACGGCGATTCGTTTCTGCGGACGGGTCCCAACTCCTGGGCAGTGCCGCGGCATCCCTGGACGGCGAGCAGCTGCCGCCGTACCGCCGACTGGATGTCGACGTGGAGTGGACGGGTCGGATAGGCGGCCTGAACATGGCTGCCGCCGTGTCCGCCGTGAATGTCCTGGACCGTCAGAATGTGCGCTACCGGCGCATTGTCACTGAAGGTACATCGGTGCTCCTGCGCGATGTGACCATGCTTGGCTTTACGCCCACGGCCTCACTCCGGATTGGACTCAACCGGCCATGAACATGAACGAATACAACCCTACAGAGCAGGAATTGCTGGCGCGACTCTTCGATGGAAGCCTGTCGGACGCCGACCGGAATGCCCTCCGGACGCGCATGCGCCTGGACGCCGACCTGGCTTCGACCGTCCGGACCGTCGAGCGCCTGGCCGCCATCATCCCGCCGGTGGATACGGGTTTGGTTCAGCAGGCCGTCACGGAGGACGATACCCGAGCCGCCTGGAAACGGGTCGAGGCGCGGATTGGACGTGGACTGGATATTGGGCTTGGGCACCCGGTTGCCACCCTGTACCGGCTTCGGTGGGTGGCGGCGGCCGCAGCCGTCCTGGTCGTGGCGGTCGCGTTGTCGGTCGTGCTCCGGCCTGCATCCACGCCGGACTGGGAAACCGTACTGGCTGCCCGGGGCGAGATCCGGACCGTCGTGCTGGATGATGGGTCCACCGTGACGCTCAACGCCGACAGTCGATTGGAACACGCGGTGTCGGAAGGAGCAGATCCGCGGGTCGTGCGCCTGGACGGGGAAGCGCGTTTCGAGGTGGCATCCGACGGTCGGGCCTTCGTGGTGGAGACGACCGAGGCACGCGTTCGCGTCCTGGGCACGCAGTTTACGGTGCGAGCACGGGGCGAGGCGACCGCTGTGGCCGTACACGAGGGGCGTGTGGCGGTCGAAGCGGGATCCGATGCCCGGGAATTGACCCGGGATGAGGCTGTTGAGGTCCGCGCTGGCGCTCCGGTACGCGTATTGCCTCCGGACGTGGCCCGCTCGGCCGATGATTGGACCCGCGGCATGTTGACGTTCCAACGCGTCCCCCTCACCCGGGCACTGGTGGACGTGGAACGCCGATTCGACGTGGAGATTGCCCTCACGGGGTCATGGACCGGGTCTGAATCTGTTTCAGGATCCTTCCCCGATCAGGACGTCCGGGAGGTCCTGGACAGCCTGTGCCGCATTTACGCGTGTGAGGTCCGGGAGCGTTCAGCCGCCGCCGGGCCCGGGTACGACCTGGCTCGGTAACCACGTCCCATCCCCAGCGTCCGGTCGCTGATATCAGTCGGCTGAGGCGGCTTCCCACTCCGCTTCGGTCGCCACGCTCTTCTGGTATTCCATGACCATGAGCCAGGCGCCGTCCTTTTTCACGAACAGCGACTCCAAGTGGATGAGGGCCACCTGGGGCTCGGCGGTGCCGGATTGCGAAACGTATCGGAAAATCCCGGTGTCATGGGCCGTCGTCGCATCGGCAAGGCGCTGCGTTATCCGGAATTCCACCGAGGCCTTCATCTGGCCGTTGCGCGTCGCATCGAACCCAGGCTTCCAACCGGCAAGGGCCGATGCAATGGGGTAGGATTCGCCGGAAAGTTTGTTCACCAACACGGCATCCGGATGGTAGAGAGCGGAATAGCCCTCGAAATCGCCTTCCTGGACGGTTCGGGACATTTCGGCGTAGGCCGCGTCCAGTTCCGGGTCGGCAGGATGGTCTGGGCTGATGGGGGCCGGAGAAAGCGTCACCGCGGCAAAGAACAGGGGCAGGAGCAGGTTGAGTGCGTGCATGGGTATGGTATGTTCGGTTGATGCGAAGCGGGGGACGCGCCGGCAGTATACCGTGCATCCCGCAATTTTGTTATACTGGCAGGCCCGTTCATTCCCTCTCGTTCCATGCCACCACCCAAACAACTCTCCCGCGCCGATGAGGTGCTGCTCCTGTGCATTGCCGTGCTGGGAGACGATGCCTTCAGCACCACCATCCGGGCCGAACTGCAGGAGCGGGCGGGCAAGAAGGTGACCGTCGGCAGCCTGTGGGTATCGCTCGACAATCTGTCGGAGCGGGGGCTGCTACGCAAACGCAGCGTCCCGAATGAAACCCGTAAGGGTGGACGGCCGCGGGTGTATTACCGGGTCACGCCGCGAGGCATCCGCGCGTTGCAGCGCGCAAGGGAGTTCCAGGAGCGGCTTTGGAAGGGGGTACCGGACCTGGAAGGCTGAAACAACTCATCAAAAGTGATGTATTAAGCCTTTGAATCAGGTTAATCCATCAATAATGATGAATAATAAATTTGTGGGTTCGGATGCCGATGTGCTGGCGGAGCTCGGCCGTCGGGTGGAACGCTTGCGACTGGATCGTAACTGGACTCAGGAACAGCTGGCCCGGGAGGCCGGCGTATCGCGCCCGACCGTGGAGCGCATGGAGGCGGGGGCGTCGGGCAGCATGACGTCGTTCGTCCGGGTGCTCCGGGCGCTCGACCGGTTGGAGGCGCTGGACGACGTGGTGCCTGTGCCGGACGTGAGGCCCATGGAGGTACTCCAGGAAGGGGCCCCGAAGCGACGAAAGCGCGCACGGCCACCGGGACCGGCGGATGAAGCGTCGTCAGCGTCCGCGTGGACCTGGGGCGATGAGGAATGACCATGCGTGAGGTTTGATGATGGGTACCCTTGCCGAAGTGCGATTGTGGGGCACCACGATCGGCGCCGTGTTCATGGAGGATGTAGAACGCGTTGCGTCGTTCGAGTATGCCTCCGGTTTCCTGCGAAGCGGGATCGGGTTGTCGCCCGTGCACATGCCGCTCCGGGAAGGCGTATTCCGTTTCCCGGAACTGGACAGCGGGGCGTTCCACGGATTGCCCGGAATGCTGGCCGACTCACTGCCGGACCGGTACGGGCACGCGCTCATCAACGCCTGGCTGGCTCAACAGGGGAGGCCCCCCGAATCGTTCAACGCCGTCGAACGCTTGTGTTATGTAGGCCGGCGCGGGATGGGTGCACTGGAATATGAGCCGTCCGTGGGGCCTGACGCGTCCGAATCGCACGTCATCCAGGTAGGCGCGCTGGTCGAATTGGCCGGGCGCGTTATCCGGGAACGGGGGCGTCTCGACACCCGATTGGATGTCGGAGAGGATGCCATTCGGGACATCCTTCGCGTAGGAACCTCCGCCGGTGGGGCGCGGGCCAAGGCACTGATTGCCTGGAATCCGGAGACGGATGACGTTCGATCGGGCCAGGCGCATCCCGGGGACGGTTTCACCCACTGGATACTGAAGTTTGACGGCGTGACGGGGGATGCACGGATTGAGGTGGGGCAAAGCGCCGGATACGGAGCGATAGAGTATGCGTACTCGGTCATGGCCCGACGCGCCGGTGTGGCCATGCCGGAGACGCGTCTGTTCGAAGAAGGCGGTCGGCGCCATTTTATGGCACGCCGCTTCGACCGCACGGACGACGGCGACAAACTCCACATGCAATCACTTGGCGCACTCCTGCATTTCGATTACAATCTGGCGGGCGCGCACGGGTATGAGCAGGCCCTGCAACTCATCCGCCGATTGGGAATGGGTATGGATGCGGTGGAGGAGCAGTTCAGGCGCATGGTGTTCAATATCGTTACGCGCAACCAGGATGACCACGTCAAGAATATTGCCTTTCTGATGGACCGGAAGGGGAAATGGTCGCTGTCGCCTGCCTTCGATATCACGTGGAGCTATAACCCGGAGGGCGATTGGACGAGCCGCCACCAGATGTCCGTGAACGGCAAGCGGGACGACTTCCTGACAGCCGATCTGGAAGCCGTCGCCGAGGGAGCCGCCATGAAGCGGGGACGGTGGCGCGAAATCCTGCATGAGGTCGTGGAAGCGACAACCACATGGAACGACATTGCCTGTGATGCCGGTATTCCCGAAAGCGACGCAGCCGCCATTGCGCGGACGTTCCGGACAGCGTGGTAAACGGCCGGCTGCACCGAAACGAATCCGCCCCCGGCCGCGCCAGCGGCCGGGGGCGGATTCTCAACGTCGTACGTCGGATGATGCCTATTTAATGAGCGACATCACGCGGGTCTGGACAACGGCACCTGCCTGCAGGCGGTACAGGTACGTTCCCGAGGAAAGACCCGATGCAGCGTTCCACGTCACACGATGGGCACCGGCCTGCATGGGACCGTCCACCAGACGGCTGACTTCACGACCCATGACGTCGTAGATCGTCAAACGTACGTGCGTATCGGCCGGCAGGGAGAATCCAATGGCCGTGCTGGGATTGAACGGATTCGGATAGTTCTGGTCCAGCGCAACCTGCTCGGGCTGGACACCCTCGGCAACGGCGAACGCAGCGGCGGCACCCTTGCCCAGGGAAGGCTGCGTGAGCGCGCTGTAGTAGATGTACCGGCCGTTGTTGCTGTATGCGGGGGTTCCGTCGTTCGAGCCCACAACGCCCGTTACCGGAACGCGATCGCCACCGGAGGCGGACACGGAGAAGAGGTCACGGTCCGAATTGGCGCCTTCCCGGAAAGCCGAGTACACGATTTCCTTGCCATTGTTGGACCAGCTCGGGTTGGCGCTGCCGAATCCGAAGCCGCCACCCAGGTTCACGGGGGATCCTTTCGGCTCACCGTTCTGCTTCACGGCAACCGTATGGATCTTGAAATCGACAGAGAAGGCAATCGACTTCCCGTTCGGTGACCAGGACGGCTCGAATCCGCGCGCCGCGACCGTGGTTTCTTTCTTGCTTTTCAGGTCGATGGTGCGAACCGTGAGGTCCGTTCTGTCCGTGAAGGCCAGACGCTTGGAATTGTTGTTCCAGGACGGCTGGAAGGCATTCTCCCGGATGAGTTCGGGTGTGCCTCCACTCGCCGGTACCACGTACACCGAGAAATCGCCGACACGGGAACGATCGAAAGCAATCTGCTTGCCATCGTTGGAGAACTCCGCATGGCTTCCCCCTTCGCCGCCGGCCAGCGGCGTGCTGACTCCCGTGGTCAGGTCCATGAGGTACACATTGTTGATGCCGTCGTCACCGACGACGTTGTACGCCATGGTCTTCCCATCTGGCGAGAGCGACGGGCTGAATTCGTTCGTGGTCATGTCGAACGTAACGCGCGCCACGTCTCCGGTCCGGACATCATACCGATAGATGTCCACGCTGGGCTGTGGCGGCACCGGGCACGGGTTGTCCAGGATCTCCTGAGCCGAATTGCACTGTCCGGCGGGCGCATTGCCCGCGACAATGAAACCGTCCGGTGGCGTGAACACGCCCGCGAAGGCCGGAGGATCACCGGCAATGAGGCCCTTCAGGCCACAGGAGCAGGATTCGAGCGATGCGTTGTCTTCAATGGCAAAGAAATTGCCGCCGCCGACCGTGGTGACGCCCTCGAGACCGTCCAGCGATGGCAACACCGCATTCCGTGCAATGATGAGGTCGGATCCAACCTGCACCATGTTCTCCAGCCCGGAGAGGCTGGCCAGGAGCGGGTTGTCGGTGATGTACAGCCATGCATCCGTTCCGGACAGGCCCTGCAGGCCATCCAGGCTGGTGAGGGAGGTCCCGGTAATGGTCAGGTTTTCAACCTGCGACAATCCCGTCAGTCCGGCCAATGAGGTGATGCCCGGGCCGGAGACCTCGAGAGAGCGGACTGCGCTCCCACATGGCCACGTGTCCAGGAAGGTCTGACTCGTAGCCACGATCGGCTGGCCATCATATGGGTCGGTGATGTTGCAGACATTCTCCCAAGGCTGGGCCTGGGATGTCTGGGAGATTGAAAGGGAAACGCCGAAGACCATCAAGACGGTCAACAGGCGCAGGAATGTGGTAGATGTAGCGGTCATTTCTTTGGAAAGGGGTTGTTCAGGGGATTCGTCATCGTCCCACCAGGGGACTGGTTGCCGATGCCAGGACAAGGGCATTGAAGGGTTTGCGCAGGACCGGCCCATCCCTGGACCGGACGGCATCGCCTGTCATCAGCAAGACGGGAATGTGCGCGAGTCGGCTGTCCGCCGCCATGGCGGCCTTGAGGGCGCGACCATCCATGCGAGGCATGTTGATGTCGGCGACCACAAGGGCAATCCGGCGGGTCGGAATCGAGGTGAGCACGTCCAGTGCCTCCGCGCCGTCGGCGGCCTCAATGGACCGGTATCGGAACGCCGAGAGACACTGGCGGACGTAGGCCCTCAGGTCGGCATCGTCGTCCACAACAAGGATGATCGGTTCAGCAAGGGCCATGGCACGTCGTCTGGTTGAATGACGTCGCCAATCAACGACAGGGCCGTTTCCCTGCGCTTTTCCCTGCGTTCCGAACTGTTGTCCCTGCGTTCAAAAGGGACAAAAACACACCAATCCACGGCCTGGCGAGTGGCTAATGCGTGGCTCCGGAGTGGACCGCCGACGGAGGCACACCGTACGTGTCCCGGAACCGGGTGGAGAAATGGGCCACGCTCTTGAAGCCGACACCATAGGCCACTTCACTGACCGTTCCGGAGCCCGTCGAGAGCAGATCGTGTGCCCGGGACAGGCGCCGCTGCCAGAGGTAGTCCATGGGAGTCTGGTCCAATGCATCCTTGAAGCGGCGAAACAGGGTGGTTCGCCCCATGCCGACGGCTTCGGCCAGTGTCTGGACGGAGAAGTCGTCCTCGGACAGGCGCTCCTCGATGATGTCCAGCGCACGCTCGACGTCCGGGTCCGAAGCCCGCGGACGCGGCTCGGAAGCCGCCGCCGTGTAGTGCCGCTTCAACCGCTGACGGCCCACGAGGATGTTTTCCACCCGGATGAGCAGCTCGCGCATGTCGAAGGGTTTGGTCAGGTAATCGTCGGCACCCGTTCCCAGGCCCTCCAACCGGCTGTCCTGGGAGGCCCGGGCCGTCAACAGGAGAACGGGAATGAAATCGACGTCCGGATCCTGTTTGATGGCATCACACAGTTCGAATCCGTCCATGTCCGGCATCATGACATCGCTGATGACCAGATCCGGCAATGCCTCATGGACCATGTCCAGGGCCTCCTGCCCGTTGGATGCCTCGATAATCCGATAGCGGGGCGCCAGGTGGGTACGGATGTATGCCCTGACGTCGGCGTGGTCATCCACGACGAGAACGGTCGTGTTGACATCCGCGTCTGGTGCCAAGGGCGATGGAAGCTGGCTGAGCGCATCGTCCGGCTCGGCCATGGCGTCGTCCACGATGGGGAGCAAGGTGAAGGCGGGCGGCGCATCATCCTCTTCATCCAACACTTCATGGGGTGCCAGGTGCGCATGTCCGAACGGCAGCCGGATGGTGAACGTGGATCCTTCTCCGGGTGAACTGGCCAGCGAAACCGTGCCTCCGTGGTGGTCGACGAGGCTTTTCACGAGGGCGAGGCCAATGCCGGTGCCCTCACGTCGACGCGTCGAGCTCGTGTCGGCCTGATAGAATCGATCGAAGGCGCGTGCGGCTTCGGCCGGCTGCATCCCGGGGCCTTCATCGGAGACTTCAAGGATGGCTCCATCCGCGTCCGACCGGACCTGAACCGCGATGGCCTTTCCGGACGGCGTGAATTTGAAGGCGTTGCCCAGGAGGTTCGTCAACACCTTCTGGAAATGCTCCGGATCGATGTAGACCGTCACGGATTCATCGGGAATGCTGACATGGAACGGATGACCGTTGCGCTCGGCCTGCACCCGGAAGGCGGCACAGACGTGCCCGGTGAACCAGCCCAGGTCCACGGGGCGGGCCTCCAGGCGAAACTGGTCCGTTTCCATGCGCGAGACGTCCAGCAGCTGGTTGATCAATGTCAGCAGGCGTTGCCCGTTGCGGACGGCCGCTTGGATTTGCCTGCGCGCCGACTCGGTCAGTCCACCGTGCATGCCGGCCCGCAGGTCTTCCAGGGGACCCAGGATGAGGGTGAGCGGTGTTCGGAATTCATGGGAGATGTTGGCGAACAGGCGGGACTTGGCCTCATCCAGGCTGCGGAGTTCTTCGGCCTGGGCGGCGACCGTTTCTTTTTCGCGCTTCAGGTCCTCCGTCCGCTCCCGCACAATCCGGTTCAGATGGATCTCCCGGGCACGCAGCTGTTGAGTCCGCACCCGGTAGGCCGCGAACAGCAGCAGCCCGCCAATCAGCATCATCAGCGACCAGAACCACCGGGTTTCAAAGAACACCGGTGCCACGGAAAGGAGGGCCACGGCCTCTTCCGCTGACCAATCTCCCGCCCCCGAGCCACGCTGCAGTCGGAACACATAGTCTCCAGGTGGGACGTTGGTATAGGTGGCTTCCCGTTGTTCGCCGGCGTCCACCCAGTCGGGGTCGAACCCGTCCAACCGATAGCGGTAACGTTGGCGCTCCGGGTTGCGCAGGCTCATTCCGGAATACGTGACGGTGAAACGCTGCTCGTCCGGCCTCACGCGGGCGTGGCCGTCCCGTTGCAGGATGTTCACCCCATCCACCATGACCGCCTTTATCAGGGGCGGACGGGCGACCGGGGGCGTGAGGAGCGGCTCGTCCGGATCCACGACCGCCGCGCCGAAGAACGTGGGAAACCAGAGGGTGCCGTCGCTCGCTTTCACGGCCCGTGATCCCGTTGATTCCGGATTCACCAGACCGGACTCGGCGCCGAAGGACGTCACTGGGACGGTTGGCGCCGTTCCCTCGAAGAAGGCCTGCAGGTCAGCCAGGGCCACGCGTTGGATGCCCTTGTTGCCGTTCATCCAGAGGTTGCCATGGTCGTCTTCCAGTATGGCGGAGATGGCATTCTCGAACAGCCCGTCGGCTTCGGTAATCGCCTGGAACCCGTCGCCATCGAAGCGCAGCAGCCCCTGCCCGTAGGTACCCGCCCACAGCGTGCCACGGCTGTCCACATGGAGACTGCGGAAGTGGCTGGACGGCGCGCCGGTGTCGCGGGCGAAGCGGGCTTCCGACGTCCCGTCCACTCGGAAAAGTCCCGATTCCGTCGCGGCCCAGAGCACCCCGTCCGGCTGCAGGAGCACATCCCGGATGCCGAACTTGCCCTCTGTGAGCATTTGGAACGACGGTGCGTCGCCGAACGCATCCCGGAGGAGCACGGCGTCGTCCGACGTCCAGAACAACAGATCGTCCGAAGACCCGGCGACCGCCTTGAAATAGCCGCCAATTCTGGATTGGCTGGAATACTCGGCCACCCTCAGGGGTGCCTCGTCCGGACGATGTCGGACAATCGTAATGCGTACGGAGCCGTCCGGCAGTGGGACGCGCTCCGCCGTCAAGCGCTCCGTCCGGCTTCGTTCATGGATGGATTCTCCAGTCAGGAATGGTACGGGCTCGACCGTCTCGGAGT
Organism: Rhodothermales bacterium; assembly: GCA_040221055.1. NCBI lineage: Bacteria > Pseudomonadati > Rhodothermota > Rhodothermia > Rhodothermales > Rhodothermales bacterium. The sequence continues at coordinate 450,498 of JAVJVN010000014.1, forward strand.
GTTGCGCTCCGGCCCCCCGGAATACCCGTTTTTTTACGTCGACCAACAGGACCGATCCATTTGCGCCGGGAGCCAACAGGGTCACGGCATCGTCTGCAATGGACGTCGTGGTCACGACCCGGACCGGATTCTTCCGGATGCGGAAAAGGCCTTGCGTGTACGTGCCTACCCACAACGTGCCTTCACTGTCCACGAACATGGGGGTCGCAGAGCCAGTCCGAAGGTCAAGGTCCAACACGTCCTTCGCCCCGATTCCGTTTTCCGGATACTTGACGAGTCTCGAACCTTCGCGGACCCACAGTGCCTTCTCGGCGGTCAGCACCTGTGGGCACGAGGACGCGGGGATATCGAAGTTGGCAACGACACGACCATCCATGGATCGGAGGATGAGTCGCGTGCCCTGCCGCTCCATGGCCACCACGGATCCTGCCCCGGCGTCGTACATGATGTACTCCCCGGCAGTTGGCAATGCGGGTTCGGGGCCGGATTCTTCCAACTTGTAGATCATCCAGGAGGATGCCCCCGTGTTTGCGCATACGCCGGGTACGCGCGCGGTGGCTTTGCCGGCCGACATCCACGCCTGGCCGGACCGGTCCACCCTGAACATGAAAATGGACAATCCTTCGTCCATCGGGAGGCGTCGGGGCACGCCGTCGTGCGTGTCGAACCGGTACAGGCCCCCGCTGCCAGCTGGGACGCCCCACAGGCGACCCGCCCCGTCGCGGGTGAACGTGTTGAGGGTCATGACGCTGTCGTCGACGCCTCCGTGCCGGACCAGACTGTCGCCCCGGACGAACAGGATATCGGAGCCATCGGCACTTCCACCGCGGGCGACGGCGGCCACGGAATCGGCGGTGACCGCGCTCAATCCGATGAACAGCGGGGAGTTGAGGGGCGGGTGGATGCGCTGCGTGAGATCTTCGAACGCATAACCGTCGAACCGGGCGAGACCATTGTTGGTGGCCACCCAGAGGTATCCATCCGGGGATTGGTCCACGCCATAGATCTGGTTTCCCGGCAATCCGTGGCGCCCGTCGAACAACGTGACGTTGTACCTGGGGAGCTGTTGGATCTGCGCCGTGCCGTCAATCGGAAACAGCACGCAGAAAAGCGCTATGGACGCGAGTAATCGCGGCATGGAGGGGGAAAGTAGTAGCCTGTGGGCGACGAGCCTGGAATCGGGAGGAATCGCAGGTCATCCTCAAACTACGTTTCCGCGGACTTCCAATGCGAAGGAGATCCTGGTGGATCCACACCGTGGTCAGGTTTTTGAAGACCCGGCGTACGCGTTGCTATCCAGGAACGCATCCCGTATTATTGCGCCCATGTTCACGAACCGCACAGAGCGCCGCCGACTTCCCGTCCGACGTATGACCCCGATGGGCCATCCGGCAGTCCGTGCACGCGTGTAGTGTAGACCATTGACACCCATGTTGCAGCGCTGATCCGGATCCCGGGTCGGCGCTTTTTTTTGCCCGTACTTTCCCTGTTCCACTTCGCCAACTCCTGATAATTGCCCATGTCCATTTTGGTAGCCTTCAGCGGGGGACTCGATACGTCCTTCTGTGTACCGTGGCTGAAAGAAGAATACAACCTGCCCATCACGACGGTGACCGTCGACACGGGTGGCCTGTCGGCCCGCGAGCGCGCGGCCATCGAGAAGCGCGCACTGGAACTCGGCGCCGAGCGCCATATCCTGGTCGATGCGCGTCAGGATCTGTTCGAGACACAGATCCAGTACCTCATCAAGGGAAATGTGCTGCGCGGTGACGTGTATCCGCTGAGCGTGGGCCCGGACCGGGTCGTACAGGCGCGGCACGTGGTCCGCGTGGCAAAGGAATTGGATGCGAAGTACGTGGCACACGGCTCCACCGGGGCCGGTAACGATCAGATCCGGTTCGATGTGGCGCTGTCGGTGCTGGCGCGGGGCCTGGAAGTGCTCACGCCCATCCGGGACGGAAACCTGTCGCGGGCCGATACGACGGCGTTCCTGAAGGCCCGGGGATTCGACGTTCCGGCCTCCACGACCACCTATTCCATCAATACCGGCATGTGGGGAACGACCATCGGCGGGCGCGAGACGCTGGGCACGAAGCAGCCGCTGCCGGATGATGCGTATCCGGGCACGGTCAACCCGGCCGATGCGCCCGATGAGGCCCAGACCATCGAAATCGCCTTCGAAAAGGGCGTCCCGGTGGCACTCGAAGGGGCGCCGCTGGATCCTGTAAACCTCATTGAAGCCCTGAACGAAATGGGCGCGGCCCACGGGGTGGGCCGCGCCATCCATGTGGGTGACACCATCCTGGGCATAAAAGGCCGCGTGGCGTTCGAGGCACCGGCGGCGCTCGTCCTCATCCAGGCCCACCGGGAGCTCGAAAAACTGGTGCTCACCCGCTGGCAGCGGTACCACAAGGACCAATTGGCGGATTTCTACGGTATGATGGTGCATGAGGCCCAGTACTTCGATCCCGCACTCCGGGATATCGAGGCGCTGTTCAATGCTTCGCAGGAGTATGTGACCGGCACCGTGTCGGTCCGGCTGTTCAAAGGCCACTCCAGCGTGGAGGGTGCGGAGAGCCCGTATTCCATGTTCAATACGTCCGTCGCCACATACGGTGAGACCAACACCCTCTGGGATGGTCGGGATGCCCGCGGATTCGCGCGTATCCTGGGTGTCCAGTCCATGTTGTCTCCATCCAATCGGGACCAGTCATGATGAAAGACACCAAGCAGATTCACGCCACCTACGTATCGTCCACCGCGGCCGTGACGGGCATCACGAAAGACGTCACCGTTTCGGACTACGTGGTGGCCCAGGAAGGCTACTGTCTGGTGGTCGAGGCGCTTGAATCGAAACCGCATTACAACCAGATCGAGTGCGAGGACGGCGAGTTCCGCACCATCGCCCAGGGGGACATCCTGGTCGGCGTGCTCGGCGAGCGGAAAGCGCTGAAGGGATACAGCGGCGTGGTGCCGCGCTCGGCGCATCCGGGAGACACGCTGCACGTGTTGAACATAGGCGGCGTCATTGGCACCTGCACGTCGGATCATCCCGATCTCGGGCCGGCGCTGCGTGTGAAAGTCATCGGGGCGGCCATGGTGGAGCTCAACGGTCGTCTGGTCCATGCGCGCATCCAGGACTTTGCACTGCAGCCCATTGAGCGCCTGGAGCAATCCGTGCCGCTCGTGTTCATCAGCGGGACGGCCATGAATACCGGCAAGACGTGGGCCGCGTGCGAGCTCGTGCAGCGCCTGACGGGGCACGGGCTGAAGGTGTGTGCGGCGAAGGCCACGGGTGTGGCGCTCATGCGCGACATCAATACCATCAAGCGCCACGGGGCAGTACGCGTCATGTCGTTCACTGACGTGGGGCTCGTATCGTCCACCTCGAAGGCCATGTCCTCGTACGTGAAGGCCATCATCAAGGAGCTCTCGCGGGAGGAGCCGGACGTGATCGTGATTGAGCTCGGCGACGGGATCATCGGGTATTACGGCGTGGATGAGCTTTTGCAGGACAAGGAATTGCAGGCTTTCGCGGCAGCGCACATCGTAGCCGCCGTGGACCTTGCAGGCGTGTGGGCTGCCCAGCAACTGTTCAAGGAGCGGTACCATGCCGAAATCACGTGCATCACGGGACCCGTGACGGACAACGGCGTCGGACAGCAATACATCCGGCAGGTCATGGGCCTTGCGGCCATCAACGCCCGCGAGGAACCGGCCCGCATGGGCAATGTGGTAGCGGCGCGTTTGAACAAGAAAAAGGGACTCATGGAGTTGGCCAATGAATCGGACATCGGATAGCCCCGTCCGCGTCGGCATCCTGCACGGCGCCGGTTACGTGGGGCGCGAGGTCATCGGCCTCGTGCTCCGGCATCCGGGCCTGCGCCTGGTGGCCGTGACCAGTTCCACGTTCGCCGGGCAGCCGCTGTGGGTGTCGCATCCGTCGCTGCGCGGCGTGACTGATCTGCGCTTCAGCGACGTACTGGATGAGAGTGTCGATGCACTCTTCGTGACCGCCGGGCACGGCCAGAGTGCGAGCGCCATCGGGAAGGCCCGCGACGAGGGATTCGACGGCGTGATCGTGGACTTGAGTGCGGACTTCCGGTATCCGGACGTCGCCTCCTACGAGCGGTGGATCGGGGCGCAGCATACGCGGCCGGACCTGCTGCCGGGGGCCATCTACTCGTTGCCCGAAATCACGGGCGATCTGCCGTCCGATGCGCGGCTCATTGCCAATCCGGGGTGCTTCGCGACCGCCCAGGCCCTGGCGCTCTGGCCGCTCTCCCTGAACGTACCGGACAGCCCGGTTGCGGTTACCGCGCTCACGGGAGCCTCCGGGTCGGGCGCCACGCCGAAGCCCGGCACGCACTTCCCGGACCGCGACGGCAACGTGAAGGCCTACAAGGTGTTCGAGCACCAGCACGCGGCCGAAATCAGCCAGTTGTTTCCGCCCGGATACGACTTCTCATTCGTACCGGTCTCCGGTCCCTGGACGCGCGGCATCTGGGGGACGGCGCAGGTGATGGTGCCGGAGGGCACGACGTCCGACGACGTGGCGTCCTGGTTTCGCCAGGCCTATGGCGAAGCCCCCCTCATCCGGCTCTTGCCCGGCTCGTTGCCGGAAATGCTTCACGTTGTGAACACGCCATTCGCCGATCTGGGGTGGGTCCTGTCGGACCGCCACCTCGTGGTCGGCTTCAGTATTGACAACCTCATGAAGGGAGCGGCCTCCCAGGCCATCCAGAACCTCAATCTTGCCCTTGGTTTGCCCGCGGAGGCGGGCCTGCTGCCATGACCGCAACCACATCAACCCATCCCGCTGCCATGACCCGCGATGAATTGATGGCTCTGGAGGATCGTCTCCAGCTGCCTACCTACAACAAGCTTCCCATTGTCGTGGACCGGGCCGAAGGCTCCTGGTTGTGGGACCTGAACGGCAACAAGTACCTGGATTTCTACGGGGGGCACTGTGTGGCGCTCCTCGGACACACCCATCCGCGGGTCGTGAAGGCGCTCCAGGAGCAGAGCAAAAAGATCCTGTTCTATTCGAACCTGGTCTACTCCCCGGTGCGGGCCCGGGCCACCGAGAAGCTCATGCGCCTCGCGCCGCCCGAAATGCATCAGGTGTTTTTCTGTTCGACCGGCACGGAGGCCAACGAGACGGCCCTCAAACTCGCGCGCAAGGCCACCGGCCGCGGCCGCGTGGTGGCCGCCGATGGCGATTTCCACGGGCGGACCATGGGGTCGCTTGCCGCAACGTCCTTCCCGAAATACCGCGCCGGCTATGAAAAGGTGTTTCCCGATACCGTTTTCGTGCCGTTCGGCGACGCGGAGGCCCTGGAACAGGCGCTGGCGCATCCCGATGGCGTGGCCGCCTTCATCATTGAGCCCATCCAGTCCATGGCCGGCGTTACGACCGCACCGGCATCCTATTTCCGGGCGGTCCGTGAGCTGTGCGACCGGGCCGGCACCAAACTGGTGTTCGACGAAGTGCAGACCGGTGTCGGTCGCACGGGGACGTTCTCGATTTCGGACCACTTCGGCATGCGGCCCGACATGATTACCCTGGCCAAGAGCCTCGGCTCCGGGATTCCGGTCGGTGCGGTGCTGGTGAACGAGGCCGTCGCATCGTCCGTCTCGTTCGGCGACCAGGGCACGACATTCGGGGGCGGCATGATGCCCATGGCCGCCATGGAAGCCACCATGGACGCATTGCTGGAGGACGGCATCATGGAGCGCGCATCCATCATCCATGACCGCATCCGGGACGGCATTTCATCCTACGGGGGTACGCTCCGCGGGGCCGGTTGCCTGATCGGCCTGGAGGCCTCGCGGCCCGTGGGTCCGATTGTGGCCGGGCTGCGCAAGGAAGGGGTCATTGTGGGCGGGTCGCTCGATCCGAATGTCATGCGCCTCATGCCGCCGCTTACGGCGACGAATGAGGAAGTGGACTTTTTCATTGATGCGTTCTCCCGCGTGGTGGAGCCCATCCTGGCCGCGGACGCATGAACCACCTGCTGGACTGGCCGTCAATACCCGATGCGATCTGGGAAGCCTGCCTGGACCGTGCCCTCGTGCACGCTTCGGACCGGTACGGAAACCGGGACCGGGCACGGGAGCAGGCGCTGGCTCTCGTGTTTTTCAACGATTCGCTGCGTACGCGGGTCTCCATGGAGCTTGCCGCGCAGCAGCTCGGCGCTGACGTGACCACCGTCGTCCCGGGTCAGGGAACGTGGGGCTTCGCCTGGGGCGACGGACGAATGGATGGCTCCGAGGCCGAGCACATCCGCGAGGCCGTGGCCGTGCTGTCCCGCTACGCCACGGCGATTGGCGTGCGGTTGTTTGCCAGCGGGACGGATCTGGAGGCCGACCGCACGGAGGCCCGACTGAAGGCGTTCGCCGCGGCGTCGTCCGTTCCGGTCGTGAACCTCGAGTCGGCGTACGGGCATCCGTGCCAGGCGCTGGCCGATGCCGCCGTCGTGCGGCGCCATCTGGGCGACCCTCGCGGTCGACGGTTCGTGTTGTCCTGGGCGCCGCATCCGCGCCCGTTGCCCATGGCGGTACCGAACTCGGCGCTCCTGATGGCGGCCCGATTGGGGATGCACGTCACGGTCGCCCGGCCCGACGGCTTTGCCCTGGATGAGGCTGTCATGCAGACGGCCCGCTCATTGGCCTCCGCGTCCGGCGGATCCGTCGAGGAAGGCGCGGACCAGGATGCGGCTGTGGCAGGGTCGGATATCGTGTATGTGAAGGCGTGGGGCGGGCTGGGTCGCTACACGGACCCGGCGGCCGAAGCCGCGCTACGTGCGCGTCACGGTTCGTGGACCATGACGCAGGCGAGGATGGACACCACCCGCGATGGCCGGTTCATGCATTGCCTCCCCGTGCGGCGGGACGTTGTCGTGGAGTCGGCGGTGCTCGAAGGAGGAGCGACGCTGCATCTGGACCAGGCCGAGTTCCGGCTGCACGCCCAGAAGGCCATCCTGGAATACGTCTGGGGGCTCCTGCCGTGATGACCGTCGTCAAAATCGGGGGTGCACTGCTCGGCGCCGATCTTTCGGGGTTCTGGGAGCAGGTTGCGGCGCTGGAAGGACAGGTCGTCATTGTGCACGGCGGCGGACCGCAGTCCACCGACATGGCGCGACGGCTGGGGCACGAGCCCCGGATGGTCCGTGGTCGGCGGGTGACCTCCGATCTGGACCTGGCCATCGTGAAATGGGTGCTCCGGGGAGAGCTGTCCACCGATCTGGTGGGCTCGGCGCTGCAGGCGGGCGTCCGGGCCGTGGGTATTTCCGGGGCCGATGCGGGCATGGTCCGCGTGGATCGCCGCCCGCCGTGGACCGTGGACGGTGAGGACGTGGATTTCGGCTGGGTGGGGGATGTGACATCGGTGGATGCGCGCTTGGTCAGCGATTTGCTGGATGCGGGCTGGGTGCCCATTGTGACGCCCATGGGGACCGATGCGTCCGGGCAGGTCTACAACGTGAATGCCGACACGATCGCGCTCGAACTGGCCGCAGCGCTGAAGGCGGACACATTCCTGCTGGCCACGGAAGTGGGCGGGGTGTTGGGCGCCGACGGCCAGCGCATCGAGCGCCTGCCGGGCGCCGTGGCCGACGCCGGTGTCCAGGGCGGCTGGATTGCCGGTGGCATGCAGGTGAAGGTGCACGTCGCCCGGCAGGCGCTGGCGCGCGGCGTCGGCGCCGCCTGGGTTGTCGCCGCCGACGACCTGGTCCACCGGGAACGCGCCACGCAGGTGGAGGAATAGCCGTGGTTGTTCAACTCCATCGCGAACTCGTGGCCATCCCGTCGCTCAGCCGGGAGGAAGCCGCCGCGGCCGATCATCTCGAAGCCTGGTTCCGGCGCCACGGGGTAGACGTGGTCCGGTACGGCGACAATGTTGTTGCGTCCGTTGATCTGGGTTCTGGTGCAGGTTCAAACTCAGGCGCAAATCGTGCGGGAAAGACCTTGCTCCTGAACTCCCACCTTGATGTGGTCCCGCCGAGCAGCAATCACCCGTTCGACCCATTCGATCCGGTCATTCATGAGGGCGCCATCTGGGGGCGTGGCAGTGTGGATGCCAAAGCGTCTGTGGCGGCCATGGCGCACGCGCTGGTCCTCACCGCGGGGCGGGCAACGGCCGGTCGGGTCATCGGCGCATTCACCGTATGCGAAGAACTCGGCGGCACGGACAATGGCCTGGAAGCCACGCTACCCGAACTCGGCCCCATCCATGCGGCCCTGGTCGGTGAGCCCACCGAAATGCAACCGTGCATTGCCCAGAAGGGCCTGCTCATCCTGCGTCTGACCGCGCGCGGCCGCACCGCGCATGCTGCCCGGGCCGGAGAGGGTGACAACGCCATCGTGCGGGCCGCGCGCGACATAGCCCGCCTGGAGAACCTCGATTTTTCGCCGCCGCATCCCGAACTGGGCCCCGTTACGTGCAACGTGACGATGGTGGAAGGGGGGACCGCCCGGAATGTCATTCCCGACGCCTGCACGTTCTGGCTGGACATCCGATCGACCCCCGATTGGCCGCACGACCGACTTGTCCGGTTCATCGAAGACCAACTCGAAAGCGAGGTCCACGTGCACAGCACGCGGCTGGTCCCCACGGGGACGGACGTGAACGAAGCCATCGTGCGGGCCTGCCTGGCCGCCGACCCTACCCGGGTACCCTTCGGATCGCCCACGCTCTCGGACTGGATCCATCTGAAAGGCATTCCGACGGTCAAGATCGGTCCCGGAGACAGCCGCCTGTCGCATACACCCCGCGAACATGTGCCCGTGGCCAGTCTTGAGGCCGCCGCCGAGGGCTACGCACGCATCATCCAACAGTATTTTGAGCAGATCCAACCCTGACCGACGCCAACCATGAAAGACACTCCGAATCGCCCCATCTGGTTCAAGGGTACGGGCGCGACCGACTGGGTGACCCGGTTCACGGTCGGCGACGACCCCTTCTGGGATACGCTCCTCATCCCGTACGACCTGGCGGCCAGCCGGGCGCACGCCCGCGGGCTGGTGACGGCAGGCGTGTTGACCGAACAGGAATTCTCCGCACTTTCTGCGGAGATTACAGCGCTGGAAAAACGGACAGACCTGGTGGTTCAGGTCGAAGACGAAGATTGTCACACCCTCATTGAGCGCCTCTTGATCGAAAAAGTGGGCGACGCCGGTCGCAAGATCCATACCGGCCGGTCCCGCAACGACCAGGTGGTGGCGGCCCTCCGGCTCTGGCTCATGGATGCGCTCGACGGCACGGCCCGCGCCACCGCGCGCGTGGCGGGCCACCTGTTGGACCACGCCGATGCCGGCGCGGACCAGTTCATGCCGGGATATACCCATTTGCAGCGGGCCATGCCGTCGAGCGTGGCCGTCTGGGCCCTCGGATACGCCGAGAACCTGGTGGACGACGTCCGCGCACTGCGCGAAGCCACGGGCCACGTATCGCAGGGACCGCTCGGCAGCGCCGCCGGATACGGCGTCCCGTTCCTGGATTTGCCCCGGGAGGCTACGTCGGCGGATCTCGGGTTCGCCCGCCTCCAGGAACAGGTCGCGGCCGTGCAATTGTCCCGCGGAAAGCTGGATCTGCATGCCGTCCACGCCCTGGTGCAGGCGGCCATGACCATCAACCGGCTGGCCTCGGACCTCGTCCTGTTTGCCACCGCCGAGTTCGGCTTCATCACCCTGCCCGTCGAATACACCACCGGCAGCAGCATCATGCCGCAGAAGCGCAACCCAGATGTGCTCGAACTGGCACGGGCCACGCTGCATCGGATTACGGCGGAAATGCAGGTCCTGATCGGCGTACCCTCCAATCTTCCATCCGGATACCACCGGGACCTGCAGCTCACGAAGGAAGCCGTCATGCGGGCGTTCCTGCGTGGAAAGGACCTTTTGGACGCCATGGATGCCATGCTCCCGGAAATCGCCTTCAACCCCGACAAGCTGGAGGCGGCGCGCACGCCGGACCTGTATGCCACGGCGAGCGCATTGGAACGGGTAAGCAAGGGCGTACCCTTTCGCACCGCCTATGTGGAATCGGCCAGCGACAAGGCCGACTGGGAACGGCAGCGCCAGCAGGCCGCCGCCGAACAGTACCGGCACGCAGGGGCGCCGGGACAAACCCGCACAACCGTGCTCCGCGCCGAGCTGAAAGAGCTGACGTCCTTCTAACCCACCCGGAACACGTAACTCAGCTTCATGAACAGGCCGTCATTCAGGCGGCGCGTATTCCGCAGCTGGAACGCCTCGGGCTCGCTCATGGTGTTGCCGTATCCCAGGAAGAACACCGTCCCGGGCGACGGGCGGTAGGACAGGAGCCAGTCCACATGGATGACGTTCCGTTCGCGTTCCTGCGTCCGGTGGTAGGTGCCGGTTTCGCGGTCCAGAATGAGGATGGGGTCGTCCGTCCGGGAATTGTCACGGAGCTCATCCCGGAAGTTGGAATCGTACTCGCCCACCAGGCGCACGAAGAAGGAGGGGGTGATCTGGTATTCCACGCGCAGCCGCGGCACCCGTCGCAAGCCGACCGTGCTCTTGTCATCCGCCCGAACGTAGTGCTGGTGGTTGTACAGGAGCTGGGCGCGGAGCTGGTCGGTCGGGTTGTAGTTGAGCGTGATGGTGGCGAAGTAAATATCGGCCGGTGCCCACTCGAAGAAGTTGTCGTCGCGACCGCCGACCAGGAAAAGGTTGGCGGAAAAAGCGTTCAGACGCGGGGTATTCAAGGTGGTCCAGAACCCCAGATTCTGCAAGCGGTCCGTGCCCGAGTAGGCAACGGTATCGACCGGGACGCCGTTTTCGTGCCGCTCCACGAAATAATCGGTGTACAGCTGGTACGGATACTTGAAGGACTCGTAGAAGATGGACGTGCCGCCCGACCAGCCGCCCTTGAGCGAATAGCCGGTGTTGAAATGCAGTTTCCGGTCGTTGGGGCCCGTTCCAGCCGTGAACCGGTCGTAGTCCCAACGTCCATCGAACGTGAGGCCGAAGGTGAAGCTCTCCAGCATGTCGCCCTCGTCGCCGAACCACGTGCGCCGCGGCACGAAGGTGGCCTGGGCCACGTCCACGCGCTGGATGAAGCCCGATTCCGCGTTGAACTCCCCGTGGTAGCCGGTCGTCGTGAACGTCGCGCCGTACGTGCGCCCATTGGCCCCCATCGCCATTCGCCACATGGGCGCCGACACGGTCTCGCCCACACCGCCCGTGAAGCTCATGGCACCTTGCCAGGTCATGGACCAGATCTTGCTCCAGACCAGGCGTCCGTCCAGGGCCGCCACGCGGTTCCAGTGGTCGCCGTCAATCTTGTCGGTATAGACCATTCCGACGGAATTCTGTCCCGACAGGTCCCGTTTCAGGCGGACGGCATTGAAATAGCGGGCATCCAGGTCCGACAGGTACCGGGCCGAATTGTCGACCGCGCTCAGCAATGCGACATTCAGGTTGCCCTGCTTGCCCGTCAGCTTCACGGCGCTGACGGGGTTCGCAATCCGACGGGTATAGATGAGGTTCGTGGGCGACTGGAATTGTTCAATGCCGTCCAGGAAGAAGGGCCGGCGTTCGGATATGAAGACCGCCTCCCGGGGGTCGAACTGGATCTGGGCCGCATCGGCCTCCACCTGGGAGAAGTCCGGGTTCACGGTTCCGTTCAGCGTCAGGTTGTTCGTGACGCCCCAGCGTACGTTCACGCCCAGCGGATCCCGGGCGTTCGCATCGAATTTCGTTCCTGCACCCGGCCCGCGGTCGGCACCGCCCGTCAGTTCGGGATTGACGTCCAACACCAGGCCCCGACGGAGGTCGGTGAGTCCGACCAGGACGCCGTTCTGCGCCATGAAACTGGCATTCCCCTGCCGCACGGCCGTCCACGTCGACGTGTAGCCGGAGTGTTGGATGCGCCGGATGACATTGAATCCCCAGTCCTGCTCAAACCCCGGCTGGTACCGGAGGCTCTTGAACGGAACGGAAATCTCCACGACGTATCCCTCGGGCGTCAAGCGGCCCTTGCTCTCGAAGCGGAAGTCCGGGCTCGTGTCCGTCGTGAATCCCGTGGAAGACTGACTGCGAAACGAGCCTGAATTTTCCGAATCCCGGAGGATGCCATCGGCCTGCTGCCCCAGCGGGTTGACGCCGATGGAAATGGCCTGCCGCCGGTCGTTGTACGTATCCAGTACAATCTGGATGAAGTCGTCTCCAGAAATCTTGTCCCGGTCGGCAAGGGTGGCCCGCACCTGCCCATGGGGCTCGAACGCACGGATCCCGAAATGGATGGCGGTCGGAGAATACCAGACCAGCACGTGGGTGGAATCTTCGGCAGGCCGGTTGTCAATCGGGACGTAATCCTGGAAACCGCTCAGCACGGCGGCCTGCGACCAGACCGGCTCGTCCAGCACGCCGTCGACGGTAATGCTCCCCGTCTCCACCCGCGGGATGCGGACGTCCTGGGACCACGCGGTGAGCGGGTCGAGCAGACCGGCCGAGAAAAAGATCAGTGCGAACGCCGTCTCGGCGGTCGGTCGGAATCGTGACATGATTTTGGTCTGGGTGCGGCTTTTGAGGACAGCGGGAAAACAGGAAATCAACGGCAAACTCCGGAACTTACGTCCGAAGCAGGTACTGGAGCTTGAAGAAAATCTGACGACTGGTCTGTCCGAACTCGAATCCGGGGTACGTAGAAATACCCGATTGGTGACGCTTCCGACTTGCACATCTCCCGGTTGTGTGTATTCTTGGGGGGAATCCACTCCATCGGACACGCATCCATGAACAAGAAACTCAAGCGTCAACTGCTGACGGCGACCCTCATCCTGGTCGGTCTCTTCGTCGTCTTCGCGATTGTCAGTCGGATAGCATAGCCCCAATTCGCGGGATTTTGCCGGGGCTGCTATTGGGTCACGCCGGCACGTCCGTTACCTTTGGGGCTGTACCCGTCTGAAAACCGCACCAACGCAGTATGAAGTTCTTTATCGATACGGCTGACCTGGACGAAATCCGTGAAGCCAATGACATGGGCGTCCTCGATGGCGTGACCACGAACCCGTCCCTCATGCGGAAGGTCGGGGGTTCCGACTTCCACGCACACATCCGCAAGATCTGTGAAATCGTGGACGGCGATGTATCCGCCGAAGTCGTATCGACCGATTACGCGGGCATGATGCAGGAGGCCCACGAGCTGGCCAAGATCCACGACAACGTCGTCGTCAAGATTCCGCTTATCCTGGACGGCATCAAGGCCATCAAGACCCTGACCGACGAGGGCATCAAAACCAATTGCACGCTCTGCTTTTCGCCCACGCAGGCGCTGGTTGCCGCGAAGGCGGGTGCCACGTACATCTCGCCGTTCATCGGGCGCCTGGATGACATCTCCACGTCCGGAATGGAGTTGGTGGGTCAGATCGTTCAGATCTATGCCAATTACGGCCTTGAGACCGAGGTCCTTGCGGCGTCCATCCGCCACCCCATGCACGTAGTCGAGTCTGCCATGGCCGGCGCCGACGTGGCCACCATGCCGCTCAGTGTCATCAAGCAGCTCATCAAACACCCGCTCACCGACAGTGGCCTCGAAAAATTCCTTGCTGACTGGCAGGCGTACCAGAAGGCGGCCGGGGACCCGAGCTGAGCATGATTTATGTGCCACTGGGCGGCGCCATCGATGAAATCGGGGCGAGTTGCCACTATGTGAAGGTTGACGGAACCGGTTTGCTGCTGGATGCCGGTGCGGATCCGGAGAAGGAGGGACGCGACAGTTTGCCCGACTTCGGACGCATCCATGCCCGCAGCGACTGGCACGTGGATCACATTGTGCTCTCGCATGCGCATCACGACCACATCGGATCGCTGCCGATTGCCATCAAGGAATTTCCGCACGCCCATGTGCACATGACGCAGCCCACGCGATCGCTGCTGGATGTATTGCTGCCTGCCAGCGCGCGATTGCAGCGCCGCCGGGTGCAGGAAGGGACCATGACGGAGGACCCCCTGTTCTCGGAAGAAGACATCGAGGTTTCGAGTTACCTGTACCTGACCCATCCCTACGAAACCGACTTCGATTTGACCGGAATGAACGGTGCGAGTCCGGTTACGGGTCGGTTGATCGATGCAGGGCACGTGCTGGGTTCAGCCGGGGTGCTCATTACGGCCGAAGACAACGGGGAGACCCGCCGCATCTTCTACACGGGCGATACGGGCGCATCGTCCCAGACCATTATTCCGGGTGCGGAATATCCGGACGGTCCGGTAGACGTGTTGCTCCTGGAGGCCACCCTGGGGATGGATGCCGAAGCCGAGAACTTCCCGCGTCGCGGAGAAGAAAAACGGCTGGGTGAGGCACTGAGAACGGTGTTGTCCCGCGGTGGATGCGTACTCATCCCTGCATTCTCGCTCGGTCGCAGCCAGGAAATGCTGGCGCTCATTGACCGGTACAAGAAGCGGAAGCTGATTCCGTCCGATACGCCCGTGTACACGGCCGGCATGATGCGGGCCATTTCGGACGTCTACGACAAGACCCGCTTCGTTTCGCCGCGTCTGGACGAGGAGTTCATGGTCTTCGGCGTGGAGCAGAAACGACTGCCGCGCGGCAACAACGAACTCAACAAGCTGCTGTCCGAACCCGGGATTTTCGTGGTGGGCAGCGGGATGATGTTCGAGCGCACCATCTCGAACAAGATTGCCCAACAGCTGGTGTCCCACGAGAAGAATGGCATCTTCATGGTCGGATTCGCCCGGGTAGACTCACCGGCAGAACGACTGCTCGACGCCGCCGCCGCCGGCCCCGGTACGGAAGTCATCCTGGACCGGCTCAAGGGTCCGCAGGAGCTCAAGTGCATGGTCGACAAATTCCGGTTCAGCGGTCACAGCAACCGCCGGGACCTGCTCGACCTGGTTGAGCACCTGGAGCCCGAGCACATCATCCTGCTGCACGGGGAGCAACCGGCGCGCCAGTGGATGGCGAACAATATTGCCTACTTCCATCCCGACATCCAGGTCCACATGCCCGAGCGCGGCGAGACCGTGGAAGTCTAGAAGTTGATCAGCGGCATGACCTTGAAGCGGTTCTTGTTGCGGGCGTAATTCAGGATGCCGATCTGTACGCCGCTCAGGTTGCGGGCGTAGTTGAACAGTCCGATGGTCACGCCCTGTTGCGTGCCGCGGATGTCTGATACGGCCGATACGGACAGTCCGTGATGCGTGCCGTCGTCAATCCGGAAATAGCCCGGGGCGACTGCCAACCCCGTGAAGTCCGATGCCCCGGCAGCAAACCCGGTGACGAAAAGACCCTCAAGGGCCGTTGCACCCAGCGCAAAGGATGCCATGTGGATGCCTTTCATGGTGCCGCCCGCGCCGGACGCGAATCCGCTCAGGGAAATGCCCGTCATGTCGCCGCCCGCCCCAAGTCCGATGCCTGCCATCATGATGCCGAACATGTCGCCGCCCACTCCGGCACCGATGCCGGCGAGCGCAATGCCGGTCATGTCCTCACCGGCACCGACCCCCAGGCCGCCCATGGCGATTCCGGCAATGTCCCGGCCCGTTCCGACGCCCAGGCCGCCCAACATGACGCCGGAGAGGTCACGGCCGGCGCCTATGCCCAGTCCTCCCCAGGCAATGCCTTCCATGTCCTGCTCGGCACCCACGCCGAACAGGCCCCAGCCGATACCCGTGATGTTCCGGGCTCCAGTGAGCGGAAGGCCCACCGCAATGCCCGACACGTCACCCGTCCACGGTTCGTAGGGCGACCAGATGGTCACGTTCATCCCGTTGACCCGGCGCAGGTTGCGGTCGCGGTAGTTCAGGCGGAGCCCCGTGAGTTCCTCGCTGTCCCCGATCGAGACGCCAACGTCATTGACCGTGATTCCGACGCTCTGCGCGCGGGTTGTACCCGGCAGGGCAAGGAGGAGCATCAGGAGGGCGAAACACAACGCGGAGAAGTACGAACGCATGGCTTTTCGGGAGAGCTATGATTGGGGATCATGATCGCATGCAAGACGCGTCCGCCGGTCATCAGGTTACAGCCGGGTGCCGACCTGGAGTGGTCTGCAAGATTTCTTGATAATCGGCTGCCGTCATGTTTCGACGGTTGGAGGCATTGGATCCGTTGCCCTCGGCGAGGCGGGCGATTTCGGCGTGGTGGCCGGGATCAATACCGAGTCCCGGGATATCAGGAATGCCAAGTCGTACGCGCAGGGCGTCGATCTCGTCCTGCAGAGGCCGTGAGAGCCCGAGATGCGTCTCGACGGGGAGCAGGTACGGGTTGATTTCAGCGGCCGTGTAGCGGAGTACAGGGGCCAACAGCACGGCATTCAACAGTCCGTGCGGCAGGTCCAGCAATCCGCCGATGGCCTCCGACAGGCAATGGACGGCGCCCACGTCGGCATTTCCGAACGCCATGCCGGCAATGGTTGAGCCCTCCATGAGCCGGGTTCGCGTGGCCGGGTCGTCCAGGTCGGTGCCGAGGGCGGGGACCAGACGGGAGAGGGCGGCCAGGGCCAGGGTGTCGGACGTAATGTTGGCCGGGAGGCCGATCATGGCCTCGATGGCATGGGTGACGGCATCCATGCCCGTGGTCGCCACCAGCGGTGTCGGGAGCGAATCCAGGAGGTCCGTATCCACGATGGCCGCCGTCGGAAACATGCCATCGCCCTTGACGCTGATCTTGACGTGCCGTTCGGGATCGGAGATGACCGACACCCAGGTGACTTCGCTGCCCGTGCCGCAGGTGGTGGGCACAGCAATGAAGGGGGCGGAAGCGTGCGTGAACCGGTTCTTGCCCTCGTAGTCGGTGATGACACCGGGATTGCGGAGCAGCATGGCGACGGCCTTGGCGGCATCGAGCACGCTGCCGCCCCCCAATCCGACAACGGCAGCACATCCTGCCGCCCGGGCGGTGTCCGCCAGGGCATTGATGTCGTTGGCCCGGGGGTTGGGTTTCGTACCGGCGTCAACGATCACGCGCAGTCCGGCTGCTTCCAGGTCCTTCCGGATGGCATCGGGCCAGGGTGTATTCAGCAAACCCGCGTCCGTGACCAACAGGACCGATGGCGGTGATGGGGCATTGGCTGTGGGGGCGCCGGGCAGCACCCGTGCCAATTCAGGGACGATCGCCCGGCGCCCCCCACGCGCGATGAACACGCGCACAGGCAGGCGGAAGGGGGAAAAAGAATGGTTCATCGCGCGTGATGAACCGCCAACGAAGCCGCCTGATCCCACAACACAAGGGCCCCGGTCACCGTCGGGTCCACCTGGTTGAAGACCGGGTACCATGCCTCGCTCCGGAACAGGCGCTGGGCAATCCGGGCCTTCAAAATGACCTCGAGGATGTCCCGCGACGCATCGTCCGGCAGGACCACATCATGTTCAGCCGACCACGCCACGAACTGCGCCCAGAGTGCATCATTCACGTGGAACGCCTCCATGAATCCAGCCTGATCATCCACCCAGCGATCCCGCACCGTCCGGCCATCGCCTTCCAGCCAATCCCGGGCAAACAACACGGGCAACCCGGCCTGGAGGGCCTCCCGAACGGGGGCCGAGGCCAGCGGCGACAGACTGTCCGGGGCAATGACCTGGTCGGGCATGACGCCGCCGCCGCCGAAGACCGTCCGGCCGCCCAGGGTCTCGAACCGGAGCGAATCGGGGATGTCGGCCAGGTACTCGGCCGGGCTGAACGTGGCGCGTTCGAAATCCGCGAACTTGGCGGAATAATAGTCCTCGTCACGCCCGTCCACATACGGCGTCTGGATGAGACGGCCTGACGGCATGTAGTAGCGTGCGACGGTCATCTGCAGAACGCTGCCGTCGCGAAGCTGGAACGGCCGCTGCACGAGGCCTTTTCCGAACGTGCGGCGGCCCACGATCAGGGCCCGGTCATGGTCCTGCAGGGCCCCGGCCACGATTTCGCTTCCGGACGCCGAGCCCTCATTCACCAGCACGATGACCGCCCCGTCCGTGAAGAGTCCACCGGGCGTAATCCGGTCGACTTCATTCTCACGCGGATCCCGGCCGCGGGTCGTCACGATGACGCCATCGCCGTCCAGCAACTCATTGGCCACGGCGACCGCCGTCTCCTTGATCCCGCCCGGATTATCCCGCAGATCCAGTACCAGGCGCTCCATGCCCTGGGCCTTGAGGCGGGCCACGTGGTCCACGAATTCCCGGTGCGTGGTCATGGCGAAGCGGCCAATCCGCACATAACCCGTGTTCGCGTCCATCATGTACGACGCATCCACGGAGTAGAGGGGAATGGATGCCCGCTCCAGCGTGAATACCATCGGCTCGGCGCGTCCCGGACGCACCACTCCCAGGCGTACGGGCGTGCCCACGGGTCCTTTTATGCGATCCTGGATGTCCAGCGAGTTCAGTCCCACGATGCTGGTGTCGTCCACGGCCACCATGCGGTCACCCGGCATGAGGCCGACGTGTTCGCCCGGTCCGTCGGGGAGCGTGGAGGTGACCCGTGCCGTATCGTCCACGGCAACGTCGAACCAGATTCCGATGCCCCCGAACGCTCCTTCATACTCCTGGCGGACATCCTTGAAGTGCGATGCATCGATGAAGACGGAGTGCGGGTCCAGATCCTTCAGCATGGCCTGGATGGCGTCCTCGGCCAGTCGTTTCGCATCGACTTCTTCCACGTACTGCCGGTTGATGAGGAGGTAGGCCTCTTCCAGCTTTTGCAATTCCTTGTAGGGGTCGGCTGGCGTGGCGGGTTCGTTCACGCGGAGGCCAAGCACGGTGCCGGCCACGAACAGGAGCAGGCCGGGCAGGGCGTAGGTGAAGAGGGCGCGTTTCATGCAGTGACGGAGTGGGGAGTGGGTTCGGAGCGAACGGCCGGCGGACGTTCCTTGGTTCGTAGGATGCCCCGGATTGTTTCACATCGGGGACACCGCAGCGTGAAAATCCGCATCATGTAACCTTTCCCGCGTCGGCCGCGTTTTCCGGGCAGATTCCACTTGATGATGATGTGAACGCCCTCACTTTCAATCAAATCATGCATGCGCACCGGCAGCGCGTCTTTTCCATGGCCTGGCATGTGCTGGGCGATGCGGACGAAGCCGCCGATGTGGCCCAGGATGTGTTCATCCGGTTGTGGGAAAACCGCGCCGACGTGGACACGGAACGGGTGGGCGCATGGTTGACGAAGGTGACACGGAACGCAGCCATCGATGCGTGGCGCCGGCGTCGAACCCGGCAAAACGTGTACGCGACGGACACGGAAACCGTGGAGGCCCTGCCGGGACACGTGCGCGGGCCGGAAGGCGAAACGCGCGCCGAGCTGTTCCGCGACCGCCTCCGTGCGGCGCTGGCCACGCTGGGCGAGCCGCACCGCAGCATCGTCATCCTGCGGGAAATCCAGGAATACCAATATGATGAGATAAGCGAGGCACTGGATCTGCCATTGAACACCGTGAAAGTGTATTTGCACCGCGCCAGGAAGACCCTGCGCGCCGAACTGGGAGAGGATGTACGCTATGACTATGCTGAGTGAACCGGAACGCGCCTGGTGGCGTGATCGACTCGATGCCATGCTGGACGATGAACTGGACGCCGGGGATGCCGCGCGGTTCGAGGCCCTGGCGCGACTGGATCCGCTGTTGGCGGACGAGTGGGCCGTCATGGAAAAAATGCAACGCGTGCTGCGCTCCGAACGTGCACCCCTGTGTCCGGACCGGGTATCTCATGCCGTTATGGCGCACGTCCGGGACGACGTGCGTCGGTCCTGGACGGTCCGTTTGGGCGCCTTGCTGCCCCGAACGGTCCTGTGGAAGCCCATGTTCGCCACGGCCATGTTGGTCGGCGTGGTGGTGATGGCGGCACTGTCCGGGCGTACGACAGCTCCCGTGGGTGGACCTGCGGTGGCCGACGCGACCGAGGATGTGAAGTGGGTCCTGGCCTACGTCTCCGGGGTTGGCAGCGAGACGGGCCGATCGGTCCGGACCGATGTGGTGGACCCCATTGTCAACAGTCTTTCCGAGAATTGAACCCATGAAACGAAACTCCCTGAATATCACCGGTCTTATCGTGGCCGTGTTGCTCCTGCTGAGCATGATCGCGATGGTCGTGGATGCGTCGGCCCAGTCGGCCCGTCAGCACCCGGGCTATGTGGACCTCGAAACCATGGGCAGCCTGCGCCGGGTCATCGGTCACGAACCCACCATTGAAGTGAACGTGGAAGGGGCCCTGCTCCGCCTGGTGGCCGAGGCATCGCGCTACGAGGACCCTGAACTGGCCACCATGCTGCGACGGCTCGAAGGTGTATTCGTGCGCGGGTTCCACATCGGGGACACGAGCGCCGGACGGGCCCGTGAGCAGGCCTCCGTCATCGGCCGTGAGCTGGAAAAGGTGGGGTGGACGACCATTGTGAGCATCAATGAGCGGGACGAGTACGTCCGCATGTTCGCCCGCATGGAGCGCGACGAAATCGTGGGCATGGTGGTGATGGTGGTGGACGAAGCCGGGCGAGAGGCGATCTTCCTGAATATCGTGGGGGATGTGGACCCCGAGGAGATCGGCCGGATAGGCAGCAAATTCCGGGTGCCTTTGGGGAA
Organism: Rhodothermales bacterium; assembly: GCA_040221055.1. Taxonomy (NCBI): domain Bacteria; kingdom Pseudomonadati; phylum Rhodothermota; class Rhodothermia; order Rhodothermales; species Rhodothermales bacterium. The sequence continues at coordinate 471,041 of JAVJVN010000014.1, forward strand.
TTGATGTCCTGAGCCCTGCGGACCACCCCAGAAACCGCCGCCCGATCGTGCCGTATGCCTGTGGATTCAACCCTCATCCACAGGATATCGTCATGACCACGGGAAAAATTGTCGGCCTTGTTGTCGTCCTTGCCATTGGATTCGCCTTTTTCGCCGGAATCGGGTCCTACAATGGACTCGTGGATTCCGAAGAGCGTGTTGCCCAGTCCTGGGCCAACGTGGAGACCACCTACCAGCGGCGCAGTGACCTGATTCCGAACCTGGTCAACACGGTGCAGGGTGCGGCCGATTTCGAGCAGGAGACGCTCGAAGCCGTGACCAATGCGCGGGCCCGCGCCACGGGTATAAACCTGGATGTGTCGGACCTCAGCGATCCGGCCAGGGTGCAGGAGTTCATGGCCGCCCAGGAGGGCTTGTCCGGCGCGCTCGGCCGCTTGCTCGTTGTCTCCGAAAACTATCCGCAGTTGCGCGCCACCGAGGCGTTCCGTGACCTCCAGAGCCAGCTCGAAGGCACCGAAAACCGGATTGCCGTTGCCCGGCGCGACTACAACGAGGCGGTCACCACGTACAACCAGCGCGTGCGTCGTTTCCCCGGCTCCATCGTGGCCGGAATCACCGGATTCGATCGCCGTACCCCGTTCGAGGCCCAGCCCGGTTCTGAAAAAGCACCTGTGGTTGACTTCGGATCGTGAGCGTGCTGCATTCCATAGGGTTCCGGCGTGTGCGTCGCTCAGGAGCGGCCCTGCTGGTGTTGGCCGGGCTGCTGGTTTTTGGCGCCGTCGGCGTGCTGTTCGCACCGTTGGCCCATGCCCAGAACGTGCGTACCATTGCGCCGTCCGGCAAGTGGGTCACCGACCAGGCGGACTTCCTGTCCGACGCCGAGGAACGCCTGCTGACCGCCAAGTTGCGGGCCTATGCCGACACCACGTCCACGCAGATGATCGTGGTCACGGTCCAGGACCTGGGTGGATACGCGGCCTCGGATTACGCCACGGAGCTCGGGCGTACGTTCAAGGTGGGCACGGCGGACAAGAACAACGGCATTGTGCTCCTCGCGTCGCGTGAGGAGCGGGAATTGTTCATTGCGACCGGATACGGGATGGAAGGCATGGTTACCGACGCGGTGGCTGCGCGGATCATCCGCAACGTGATCGTACCTGAATTCCGCAGCGGCAATTTTTTTGCAGGACTGGATGGTGCGGTTGATGCACTGATTGCGGTAGCTTCCGGCACGTATTCCGCGGACGAGATTGCCGATGCGCCGAGTGGAGGCTCGGATGCCGCCGGCCAGGTGATTGTCTACATCCTGTTCCTGATTGCCTTCCTGGTCGTGTCTTCCTTGCGTCACGGAGGCGGAGGAGGCGGAAAGAAGGGCTATCGCCGGGATCGACACCACGGGCTCCCCATGATTTTCTGGGGTGGCAGCATGGGTGGCGGATCCGGGGGTGGGGGCTTCGGAGGGGGCTTCGGAGGCGGAGGTTTCGGTGGTATGGGCGGCGGATTCGGTGGCGGGGGCGCCGGTGGCAGCTGGTAGGGAACGTATGGCGGCAAGAGATAGTCAATACACGATGGAACAGCATTGAAAACTTTGACCATGTCCAGGCTGAATCAGCTACTTGCATTTCACAGGGACGATCCGAAGGATTCGTTCGTCCGGTTCGCCCTCGGAGCGGAGTACGTGAAGCTCGGGCGGCTCGACGATGCGCGTCAGACGTTGGAGGCTCTCCGCGATGACGACCCGCGCTACCTGGGTACCTATTACCACCTCGGGAAGCTGTACGAGCGCATTGGCATGACTGAAGAAGCCATCCAGACGTACCGCGCCGGGATGGAGATGGCCATGGAAGTCACCGATTTCCACGCCCGTTCCGAGCTCCAGTCGGCCTTGTTGGAAGCCGAGGGGTTGGGCGCAGACTGATGCGGTACTTCGTGTTTTTCCTGGTCCTGCTCTTGACCGCGACGGCGGCGCAGGCACAGGAAGGCACCACCCACACGGTCCGGCCGGGCGATACGTTGTTCAGCATTTCCCGTCTGTATGACGTGCCGGTGGACTCCATCCGCGTGTGGAACGATATGGCGGGCAACGATATCCGTGCGGGCATGGAGCTACGGGTGCGCCGCGCTGCAACTCCCACCGCCGAGCCTCCGGCGACCCCCAGGACTCCGGCAGCCCCCGAGCCCGATCCTGTCCCCGCCGAACCCAAGCCGGCATCAAACACCGTCCCAGACCAACTTTTCGGGATTCCCCTCGACAGCCTCAAGACCTGGAATCCCGGATATCAGACCTACCTCGACTCCCTCGCGGCCGCGGGTACGGTACCTGTCCGTGGCCAGGCAACCTATGCCGTGAAGGCCGGCGACACGCTGTTCGGCGTGGCTCGTGCACACGGCACGGACGTCGCCACGCTCCGTCGCCTGAATGCCCTGACGGATTCCGGGTTGCGCGTGGGCCAGGAACTGCGGGTGCCGTCGCGGGGCATCGTCGAGAGCCGCGTGGCCCAGTGGCCCGCGACCCTGTCCGGGCGTCGTCTGGCGGACGGCACCGTGTATCATCCGGACCGGCAGGTGGTGGGCCATCCCGAGTGGCCGTTGGGCAGCGTGGTCTTCCTCGATGCCGGCGGACCGGTATTGCTGGCGGTGGTCGCCGATCGTTCCCCGTCCATGGGCTTTCCCGTGCTGGACCTGTCCAAGGGTCTCGTGGACCGGCTGGGACTGGAACTGCACCCGGCAGCCGTGGTGCGTGTCCGGATGGTGCCGCAATGAAAGAATACCTGAATGCCACCCGTACGGGAACGTGGGGCTTCGTGGCGGCCATGCCATTGCTGGTCCTGTACGAAGTCATGGTCCTGCTCGTCAACGCCGGCCGCACGGCTGAAGTCCGCGTCGGCGCCGACGTCTGGATAAAAGCCCTCATGTCTGTCCTGGGGGATTGGGGCATGCTGGGGTTGAGCGTGGCCATCCTGGTCACGGGTGGATGGATCTTCTTCCGGGACCGGAAACGGTCCATCCCCCTGAAACCCCGCTGGTTCGGCTATCTCATCCTGGAAAGCCTGCTCTACGCCATCGTGTTGGCCCTTCTGGTTTCCACCACCGTCGGTGCCCTCTTCAATGGAGCCGCGACACTGGTGGCCGGATTGCAGGCCATTGGAGAAGCCGCACCCGTTGACCGCGTCACCATGTTCGTGCTTTCGCTGGGCGCGGGACTCTATGAGGAACTGGTCTTCCGGGTCGTGCTGGTAGGCGGGCTGTTCTGGATCCTCAAACGCTTCGTAGGCCGACCGTGGGTGGCCTATGTCGTTGCCGCACTGGTCGGGGCGTTCCTGTTCTCGCTGGTCCACTACCTGGGGCCACTCGGCGATCCATTCTCGCTCGCCTCGTTCACGTTCCGGTTCCTCTTCGGACTGGCCCTCAACGGAGTGTTCCTGCTGCGCGGGTTCGGCGCGGCCGCCTGGACCCACGCGCTGTACGACGTGCTGGTGGTGACCCGTCTCCTGGGTTGACGATACCGGCGCTCCACGCCCGATTCATGGACACAAACGGATGGTGGCAGCGTACAAGGCAGCATTACCCATTGAACCGGAACCACGTGTATGAACGGACTGCGCACAACAGCCTTGATGGCTGCCTTGATCGTGCTTTTTGCCCTGCTCGGACAGGCGCTCGGTGGACAGAGCGGGATGATGATCGCCTTCCTGTTTGCGGTCGTCATGAACTTCGGCAGCTACTGGTTCTCCGACAAGATTGTCCTGAAGATGTACAAGGCGAGCGAGGTGGATCGTTCGACCGCACCGGAGCTCGTGGACATGGTGGACCGCCTTCGCACCAAGGCCGGGTTGCCCATGCCCCGCGTGTACGTCATTCCGTCCGATCAGCCCAATGCCTTCGCCACGGGGCGCAATCCGGAGCATTCCGCCGTCGCCGTGACGAACGGAATCGTGCGGATGTTGTCCCGGGAAGAACTGGAGGGCGTCATTGCCCACGAACTGGCGCACATCCAGAACCGCGACATCCTGACCAGTTCGATCGCGGCGACCGTGGGCGCGGCCATTACCATGCTGGCACGGTTTGCCCTGTTTTTCGGTGGCGGTGATCGCGATCGCGGCAGCGCCATTTCTTCGCTGCTCATGCTCATCCTGGCGCCGATTGCGGCCATCATGATCCAGATGGCCATTTCCCGTTCGCGTGAGTTCGTCGCCGATGCCGACGGTGCGGCCATCTGCGGAAATCCGCGTGCCCTGGCGACGGCGCTTCAGCGACTGCAGGCCGGGTCCGAGCATGTACCCATGGATGCGAATCCATCGACCGCCCACATGTTCATCGTGAACCCCTTTGCTGGCGCCATGGGCGGTCTCCGGAGCCTTTTTTCCACGCATCCACCGACGAAAGCCCGTGTGGAGCGTCTTATGAACATGAGGCTTTAACGTGGATTATTACACCGTCGTCATCATCGTTACGTTCATCGCGTTCAGTGCACTGGCAGCTGCCCTGCTCATTCCGGTGTATCGATTCCTGAAGCGGGAAGAAGCAGATGGGCACGCATTCACGAAGGCGGTGAAGAAGGCGGCAGACGAGTCGGGGGGCGCGAAGGAGGGTCGGTCTGAGTCGAATCCGGAGCTATCGTAACGAGGGGACGCAATTTCTCCATCGTTTTCGGCCCGATCCCGCGTACGTTCAGCAAGTCGTCCACGGACGTGAAGCCCCCCACGCGTCGTCGTTCGGCCAGGATCCGGTCGGCAATGGCCGGCCCAACCCCCGGGAGGGCATCCAGATGTACGGCGGTGGCGGTGTTCAGATGGATGGGGAAATCGATGGTGTCGGCGGGCACCACGTTGGCCTCCGGGGTCCAATACACTTCGTTGTCGGCTGAATCGGCACGGGCAGCGAGGACCTCGAACAGGCTGTCCATTTCCGCATAGGACCACTCCACCAACCAATCGGGATCGGCCGATGCGGATCGCAACAGCAGGGTGACGGCGAGGGCGGCAAGGCCGGTACTGAAGAGCACGGCTTCCTGCTCGGTACAGTACAGGCGTTCCTGCAGACGGTATATCCAGTATTTCACGCGCATACACCGGCTTGACACGCGTGGCATCCACGCGTAACCTGAACCCGGCTTCTCCGGCTCACACTCCCGGTCCATCTTCCTCCGCCCCACCTCCACGCCATGTCCGAAAAGCCGCACATCCTGAGGACGCCCGCCGTTGTGCTGCGCAGCATTGACTATGGCGAGACGAGCCGCATTGTGACGTTGTTCACGCAGGAGAGGGGGCGGATGTCGGTCATGGCCAAGGGTGCCCGGTCCAGTCGAAGCCGATTCGGATCGACGTTGGAACCGCTCTCGCACATGGAGGCCGTGGTGTTCTGCCGGTCGGGCCGGGAACTGCAGATGCTGACCGAGACCAGTCACATCGACGTCTGGCGGGACCTTTCGGGATCGCTGGAGAAGATCGAGACCGGGTATCGGCTGCTGGAGATGACCAATGCGCTCATGCATCAGGAAGAGGCCCATCCGGCCGTGTATTCCCTCCTGGTGACCGCGTTGACGGCACTGAATGCCGCCGAGGCGCGCGCGGGCAACCTGTGGCCCTGGTTCCAGCTTCGTCTGGCCGGGCTCCTGGGTTTCGGGCCGGCCTTCGACGGTGATACAGTGAAACAGATGGATACGGAATACGGCATGCTGGACCTGTCATCCGGGGTCATTGCCGCCCACGGACAGGCTGAACTGCAGGCCGGGCGGCGCGCGACGCGCCGTGCCCTGCGGGCATTCGCCGTCCTGTCGCGCGCCGCCCTTCGCGACGCGATGAACATGCACATGGATCCGATGACCTCAGCGGAAGTGACGTCGCTGGTGGCCGCCTACATCACGTGGCATGTCGAGAGCGCCTATCCCACGCGGACGGCACGCGTATTCGCGCAACTGGCGGGTTGACTGGACTGCCCGGGTGTTGTATAATATGTGTGTAACATATATCAAGGATGGATGCCGCCATGCCGAGACGTGATTTGACCGACAAGCAGGAGTCGTTCCTGGAGTACATCCAGGAATACACGGACGAGCACGGTGTTTGGCCGACGTATCGTGAGATCAGTGACCACTTCGATTTCCGGTCCCCGAACAGCGTCACCCAGAATCTGCAGGCCCTCCACAAGAAGGGCTATCTCGAAAAGGACGATGATGGGTTCTTCTTCCCGCGAAACGAGCGGTCGGAAGAGGCGACATCGGGCATTCCCATCCGGGGCATCATCACGGCGGGCAAGTTGCAGGAGGCCGTCGAGGAGCACCTTGGCACCATCACCCTTGAGACCCTGTTTCCGAATCTGGATCGCATTTTCGCCATCCGGGTGGCCGGCAACTCCATGAAGGGCGCCGACATCAACGACGGGGACTACGTATTGTTGATGGACGATGACATCCCCAACGGCGGCATCGGAGCCATCCTGTATGACGGCGAGACGTCCCTGAAACGGGTATTCTATGACCAGTTCGGACTTCGTCTGGAGCCCGCCAACGAGGAGTTCGACGACATCCATATCCGTCCGGATGTCTTCGAGGAGGTCCGGGTGCTGGGACGCTACGTGGGGCACGTGAACCACACCGGTATTTTCCGCCGCACCCCGGCAGGCCGCGCTGTAGCCTGAGGTGGTCGGCCGTGTGGTAGCCTGAAATTCTTGCCCTTCACTATTGGGTCGCGTTGCGTAGTTTTCAGGACTTCACCTCGCCACGCGCCGCATGACTTTCCGATACGGACTCCTGTTTTTCCTTCTGCTGACGACCGCCGGGCACGTGTATGCGCAGCAGGCACCGTTCAGCTGGGAGGGAGCGACGGTCTACCAGATTGTCACAGACCGCTTCTCAAACGGCAATTCCGACAACAACGGTGCATACGGTCGCGGACTGGACGGCAACGGAACGCCGTATGCCGTGGACTCGACGGGGCACTTTCTGGGGGGAGACTGGGACGGCATCCGCGGGTGGATCGAGGAGGGGTGGTTTACCCGCCTGGGTGTGGATGCACTCTGGATTTCAGCCCCCTATGAGCAGGTCCATGGGTGGATTTCGGAGCGTGGCGGGGAATATCAGCACTATGGCTACCATGGCTACTGGGCCCTGGATTACACGGAGCCCGAACGGGCATTCGGCGATCGGGAGGCCTTCCGGGCCCTCGTCGACACCGCCCACGCGAACGGAATCCGGATTGTCATGGACGTGGTCCTGAACCACCCGGGCCGCGCAACGCTCCATGACATGGTGGAGTTCGGATTCGGGGGGGTGACCGACCCGTCCTGGCGTACGTGGCGTCCCTCGGACGGCATTTGGGCGGCCTGGGAGGACCGGTTCGTGACCTACGCGGATTCTTCCGACGCATGGGCCCGGTGGTGGGGCCCCGGCTGGATCCGCTCCGATCTTCCTGGTTACGAGCCATGCGGGGAGGATGAACGGACGCTGTGCCTGTTCGAACTGCCGGATTTCCGGACGGACTCCCGCGCTGACGTGGACGTTCCGCCGTTCCTGCAGTTGAAATGGGGCGAGGACAAACTCGCCGCCGAGCAGGCCGAGCTCGATGCCTGGTTTGCCGAGCGCGGATACCCGCGCAGCCCGGGGCATCACATCATCAAGTGGCTCACCGACTGGGTGCGCGAATTCGGCGTGGATGGTTTCCGTTTCGATACCATCAAGCATGTCGACCTGGACATGATCCAGACGTTGAAAACGGAGGCAATCGGCGCTCTCGAAGATTGGCGTGAACGCCATCCCGGACAGTCTCCCGACGACCTCCCGTTCTGGATGGTGGGCGAAGATTGGGGCCACGGCGTGGAACGCTCCGTGTATTTCGATCATGGACTCGATGCCATGATCAACTTCGACTTCGTGACGGATATCGATGCCGATCTCGACTCGGTATACACGGCCTATGCATCCGCCCGTTCAACGTCGCCTGTCCTGACGTATGTCTCCTCCCACGACACGGAGTTGTTCGACCGGTCCCGGCTTATGGATGCGGGCACGCGGCTGCTGTTGCTTCCCGGTGCGGTGAACATCTTCTACGGCGATGAAACCGCGCGTCCTCCCGGCCCGGCCGTTTCCGATCCGTCCCAGTCCACGCGATCGTTCATGAACTGGGCCACGCCGGACGAAGCCGTCCTGGCCCATTGGCGGCTGCTGGGTGCGTTCCGGGACGCCCACCCGGCCGTGGCCCTCGGCACGCACACCCGGCTTTCTGCCGAACCCTACGCCTTTCACCGCCGCTTGGACTTCGGCCGCAACCAGCGGGATGACGTGGTGGTCGTACTCGGCGCATCGGACGAACGCGTTCGCCTGAACGTGTCACGCATCTGGCCGGATGACACCGCCCTGCGCGACGCATCCACCGGAAAAGTGGCCATCGTATCGTACGGACAGGTCACGTTCACAGCCGGCCCCAACGGCATCCTCCTGCTGGAAGAAATCCGCTAAAACTGCCACAGAACGGGACTCAACCGATCAAGCCTGAACCGTCGAGGTATTCAAGAAGTCGCGCAGCACGTAGTTCAGGATGCCGCCGTTGCGGTAGTATTCCACCTCGACCGGCGTGTCCAACCGGACGAGAGCGCTGAATTCCTTGCTCCCACCGGACGGATGCGTTGCCGTAACGGTAATACGTTGTCCTGCTTTGACATCCTCGGATACCGGGATGTCGAAGGATTCGGTTCCGTCGAGGCCCAGACGCTCTGCCGTATCGCCGTCGGCATACTGCAATGGCAGGACGCCCATGCCGATCAGGTTCGAACGGTGGATGCGCTCGTAGCTCTCCGCAATGACGGCCTTGACGCCCAGCAGGATGGTGCCCTTGGCGGCCCAGTCCCGGCTGGAGCCCATCCCGTAGTCGTTGCCGGCCAGGATGACCAGGGACGTTCCGTCGGCCTGGTACTTCATGGATGCATCGTAGATGGACATGACTTCGTCGGTCGGAAAGTGACGGGTTACGCCCCCTTCAATGCCGGGTACGAGCTGGTTCTTTATGCGGATGTTGGCGAACGTGCCGCGCATCATGACCTCATGGTTGCCGCGGCGCGATCCGTAGGAGTTGAACTCCAGGTACGGCACCTCGTGCTCCAGCAGATACTTGGCGGCCGGAGAATCCGGCGCGATGGCCCCGGCCGGGGAAATATGATCCGTGGTCGTGGAATCGCCGAGTCGGGCCAGTACGCGGGCCCCGTGGATGGGCACGATGGCGGGCGTTTCGGCCTTCAGACCCTCGAAGTACGGTGGTTCCTGGACGTACGTGGATTCGGTGTTCCACTCGTAGATGGAGCCTTCCGGAATGGAGATGGCGTTCCATTGCGCGTTGGAGTCCTCAATGCCGCCGTACTCCTTTTCGAACATTTCCGGTGTGACACAGCGATCCACCATTTCGCGGATTTCAGCGCTTGTGGGCCACAGGTCACGCAGGTAAACGTCGTTGCCTTCGGCATCCTGGCACAGCGGATCCCTGGAGAGATCGATGTCCACGGTGCCGGCGAGGGCGTAGGCCACCACGAGGGGCGGCGAGGCCAGGTAATTGGCCTGCACCAACTGGTGGATGCGGCCCTCGAAGTTCCGGTTGCCGGACAGGACACCGGCCACAATCAGGTTGCCTTCCTTGATGGCGTTGGCGGTGGCGGGTGGCAGGGGGCCGGAGTTGCCAATGCAGGTCGTGCAACCGTAACCGACCAGGTTGAATCCGATGGCGTCGAGGTAGGGCGACAGGCCCGCCTCGTCCAGGTACTCTGTCACGACCTTGGATCCGGGTGCCAGGGAGGTTTTGACAAAAGGTTTGACCTTCAGGCCGCGCTCGACGGCATTCTTGGCCACCAGTCCGGCGCCGATCATGACCGACGGGTTGGACGTGTTCGTGCAACTGGTGATGGCCGCAATCGTGACGTCACCGTGCTTCAGCTGCAGTTCATGCTTTCCGTCACTGTACGTTCCGGTGGCGGAAAGGGCGTCTTCATCGAGGCCGAATCCGCGGGGGCCCGCCTTGCGCGTCAGGGACGCCTGGAATTCGGACTTCATGTCCGGGAGGGCAATGCGGTCCTGCGGACGCTTCGGACCGGACAGGCTGGGCGTGATGGTCGAGAGATCCAATTCCAGCACATCCAGGAATTCCGGTTCCGGGGTTTCATCGGTCCGGAACAGCCCTTGGGCCTGCGTATAGCGCTTCACTGTTTCCACCAATTCGGGGCTGCGACCGGTTCTCAGCAGGTAGTCCAGTGTTTCCTGGTCAATCTGGAAGAAGCCCATGGTGGCGCCGTATTCCGGGGCCATATTGGCGATGGTGGCGCGGTCCGGGATGGTCATGTTGGTGACGCCCGGGCCGAAGAATTCCACGAACTTGCCGACGACACCGTACTCGCGGAGCGTCTGTGTGACGGTCAGGACCAGGTCCGTGGCCGTAGCGCCTTCCGGCAATTCGCCGGTCAGCTTGAACCCGATGACTTCCGGCATGAGCATGTAGACGGGCTGGCCCAGCATGACGGCCTCGGCCTCAATGCCACCGACACCCCATCCTACGACGCCCAGGCCGTCAATCATGGTCGTGTGGCTGTCCGTGCCCACGAGGGAATCCGGATAGTAGACCGGCACGCCGTCTTCGGAGGGCTTGCTCCATACACAGCGCGCGAGATACTCCAGGTTGACCTGGTGACAGATGCCGCTGGCGGGAGGCACGACCGAGAAATTGTCAAACGCCTGTTTGCCCCAGCGCAGGAATTCGTACCGCTCCCGGTTGCGTTCGAATTCCTTTTCGGAGTTGATGCGCAGGGCATCGGCCATGCCGAAGGCATCGACCTGGACGGAGTGGTCAATGACCAGGTCCACCGGAACACGCGGATTGATGGTGTCGGGATTTCCGCCCAGTCGGGCCATGGCGCTCCGCATGGCGGCCAGGTCGACGACCGCCGGAACACCCGTGAAGTCCTGCAGCAGTACGCGTGCCGGCATGAACGGAATCTCCACCTTCTCGGGGTCGCGCGGATTGTAGTTGGCCAGCTTGGCCACATCTTCCTTGCTCACCAGGAAGCCGTCGCAGTTGCGGAGCGCACATTCCAGCAGGACCTTGATGGAATAGGGAAGCCGGTCGACGTTGTCGAATCCGTGCTGCTTCAGGACGTCGAGCCGATACATCCAGCCCGTGCCCGAGCCGGTGTCAAAGGATTCGCGGGCGCCAAAAAGGTCTTTTTCTGCTGATGCCATGGGGTTTTCCGTCAATATGCCAAAAGAGCAACATACGAAACAGCGCCATCCCCAAGAATGGAGAAGGTTCTAAATCGCACGTGCACGTTGTTGTACCGGTGGTCCCCGAACGGGGTCCGTGCGTATATTGACGCAACTGTTCCCCGGGGCTATAGCTCAGATGGTAGAGCGCCTGGATCGCACCCAGGAGGTCAGCGGTTCGAATCCGCTTAGCTCCACATCCGCGCCTTGAGCGCGTTGCCTTCTCGCCAGGTCTGCACCAACGTGCCCCCGGCAGCCGCCTGGGACGGCAACTCCGCGCCGGCCTGCAGCGAGGTCCAGTTGATGTTGCCCCCTCGCACGCGCCAGGAAGACAGACCGTTCCGTTCATGATCTTCCGTCAAAAGCGTCACCTGTCCGGATGATGCGGCAAGCGCTACCTGGGAAACCGGTACGTTGTCCAATACCGTACTGACCTTGCTGAAGGTTTCCCCGCGATCGGCCGATACGGCGTGCCGGATGCCCGGTGCGGACTCCGCACCCGTGTACCATACTACATGGACGCGGCCGTCCCCGTCCACGGCGATGGCGGGTCCGGTGTGGGGGCAGGCATTGATGTTCCAGTGGTCGCGGAAGACCGGCCGGAGCGGACTGAACGTCTCACCGCCGTCGTCTGAGTGCGCCGTCACGATGTCCCTTTCGCCGGATTCGTACTCGTGACGCCACACCGCGTGGATGCGCCCGTCCGGACCCACCGCCAGGTTTGTCCGGCAGCAAGGGCAGGACGACTGATCCAGCACGGCGGTTTCCCGGATGATCCGGCCGCCGTCCTCCACGCGGGCCACCCGGATTTCGGAACCGACGGCCGGTACATCGGAATCGTTGTTGAGAGGCGCATGCATGGCGGCATGTGCAGAATGTGCGTCACCCGATGTGGTCACAACGGTGGCTTCGATTTTTGCTTCGGCAGCCGCCCGGGCGCGCCCGTCAATCCACGATACCAGCATGCTGCCGTCCGGCAGGGGGGTCATGTTGTGGAAGGTGTGGCCCGTCGGGAGGCCACCGGCATCGCTGTTCACCGTCTGCTCCGGTCCGAATGTCCGACCCCCGTCACCGGAGACCGCCAGGAACAGGTCGTTCGCCGGGAAGCGTCGTCCCGGGACATCAATCCGGTTGATCCATGCCACATACACCCGGCCTTCCGCATCCACACCCACCTGAGGCGGGGCCTGGTTGTGGGCCGCGGCGTTTCCCGGGGTTGCGTTCACACGCACGGGTGCGGAGGGCCCGGAGGCCCCCCGCGTCCACGCGCTGAGCCACACATTCCAGCCGGTGGAGTCCCGGGCCACCCACGTGTAATACGCCGTTCCACCGTCCGCCGAGAGGGCTACCGTGGAGCGACCGACTTCGCCCGAGGCCAGCTCGGCGGTGGCGACATGGAGGTCGTCCGAGCAGCCCGTGGCAAGCGCGGCGGCACCGGCAACGGCGAGCAGGAAGACCACGGTTTCAAGGCGCCGCCACCAGGCAACGTGTGCCGTCCGACCGGATGGGACGTTCAGTCCAGGTCGAATCGAACGGATGTTGAGACCGTGCCGATGAGGGCGTGCAGCGTTTCCGGATTGTGGGGGCATTGTTTTTCCTGGCTGATCAAACATGGCAGGCTGAATTCCTGCCCGAATAAGGGAGGTGCGGAATCAATCGACTCGGAATCAATCAAGCGCGTAGCGCACCGACACATGGACCGTCCGCGGCAATCCCGGTGCGAATTCGTCGCCCCGGAATGCGTTGTAGGTGGCCCGTTCCGCGTAGAGCGCATCGGTCAGATTCGAAACGCGGACCAGCAGGGTCACATCCTGCGTCACCGACAGGTTCGCATTCAGATTCAGCAGGTCGTGCCCCTCGTACTTGGACGTGTTTTCCGCATCCATCCAGTAGTTGCCCAGCCGGTTCCACTCCACCGAAACGAGACCACCTTCCAGCAACGGGAAACGCCATGTCGCCGCGGCGTTCAGCAGGACGCGTGGGGCCGTTTCCACTTCATTCCCGGAGTAGTCCTCGCCGATCTGGGTTTCCCAGGATTCGTAGGTGTGCCGCGCCAGGGATCCTCCAACGCGTACGGAAACGCCGGCCACCGGGGCCGTCGTGAGGCCGAGTTCCAATCCGCGGTGCAGCGTTTCGCCGGCGTTCACGCTCACGCGTGTGCCGTCCACATTCGTGAAGGCCACAATGTCGTCCTGCTTGCGGAGGGCGTAGGCCGCCAATTCGTACTCACCCACGCCGGGCACGCGTCCGCGAAGACCCAGGTCCACGTTGTCCACCTTGACCGGTTCGAGGTCGATGGTATTCGAAATGGATCCCTGGCGGAACAGTTGGCTCTCGGACGGTACCCGGAACGCGTGCCGCCACGATGCGAACACGTTCACGGATGGGGACACCTGGTACGTGGCGCCCAGTTTCGGACTCAGGTGGGTATAGGACCGCGAGGTTGAGGCCGGACGCCGGTGGGAGCCCGTCGTCACGGTGGACAGGTTGTTCGTGTAGTCGTAGGACATGACATCCAGGCGGAGTCCGGCGGTCAGGCGCAGCGCATCGGCCGGCGACGACTCCACATGCACATACGGCGATGCCTGGGCGTACTGCACATCGTAATCGTACAACGCCTCGTTCTCTGTCCAGTCAACAAATACCTTGCCGTCACGTACCGGCGTAATCCGTCGTTCCAGACGTTCTCCCGGACTGAAGTCCAGGTCAGTACCCACCACGACCCGTGTTCGCATGGGTTCCAGATCGTACCGGTACTTGATGAGCGCGCCTGCAGACCAGTTCTGTGTTTCCCAGATAGCAGGGTCGAACGACAGCGACCAGTTGGGCATGAGGTCCATGACATTGAACCGCACGTAGGGCGTAATACTCAGGAGGGACTTTGCCGTGAAGGTCTCGAACGCGGACGAGAGCCGGTACGCCTGGACCTGTCGGTACGAGATTGGCTGGTAATTCTGTCGTGGGTTGTCGCGGTAGTCGGCCTCCGAAATCGCGGCGCTGCCAGCCGTATTTTGATCCACGTTGGACCAGGAGAACACCGTCCGCAGAAGCCAATTGGACCGGGAACGACGGTCCCATCGCAGCGTGGCGCTTTGCCGGGTGTATTCCGTTCCGACGCGCCAACCGTCTGAGTCCGTGGCATTCACATCCAAGCGGAATCCGTTGAGTCCGATGGTGTTGCCGGCCGAAACCAGTGCGCGTTTGTATCCGAAGGAGCCCCCTTCAGCCGTGATGTCCAACATGGGCGCGCCGGGAGCAGACGCTGACGTCACATTGATGACACCTCCAATCGCATCGCTGCCGTACAGCGCCGTGCCCGGTCCCTTCATGACCTCAATGCCCTCGGACTGCGGAACGTTGATTTCGTACAGGGCATTGTGATTGAAGAACCCGGTGGACCGTGTGGGTACACCGTTTTCCAGGTAGAGATACAGGGGATCGGTCGAGAGGGGCTGCCGGATGGAGGTCATGTGGCCTTCCCCGGCGGTTTGATTGACCCAGACCCCGGCAATCTGCCCCATGATGTCTGAAGGATGCGAGGGATTCTGCTCGCGGATGGATGCGCCGTCGACGGCGCCAATGGATGCGGCAATGTCGGATTTGAACTGCCGCTCGCGCGTGGCACTCACGATGACATCCTGCATGCGAATGCCTTCCGGCGTCAGGGCGATGGACAGATTGAGGGCGGCATTGGCCGTTACGGTTTCACGATGTGTAGCGTATCCGATGAACCGGGCCACGAGCACGTCGCTTTCGGCGGGCGCGCGGAGTTCGAATGTGCCGTCCACCGCCGTGACCACGCCGGTTCCCGCGCGCTCCAGGAAAACGTGGACGCCGGGGACGGGATCACGCGTTTCGGCGTCGGTCACCAGGCCGGAAATGTAGGTCTGGCCAAGTGAGAAGGCCGGGGATACGAACAAGAGCAGGAGGAATGTGGAAAATGCCCTGAATGACATTGACCACACCTTCGAAGAGGATGGTTGCATGATAGTCCTTGGTTTTGGAGCTGACGAAGAATGGAATGGGTCGTCAGACCACCGGAGGACCACGCAGTTGGATGGTGTCAACGCTGGCTACGGCGTCAACGAGGGAGGCGACCACAACCTGTTTGTCGGGCCGGAATCCCGGCGCGATCACATCGGGCGCAGGAGCCGGATACGCACTGAACGTGCCGAACAGGTTTGAATAATCACACGTCAGGTGCTCCAGATCATCCGTGGAGGCCTGCGTTCCGGGCCCCGGCTGACCGGGACGGTGTTCGTCCGATGCGTGGGCAGAACCGGTATGCGCCGCCGAATTGTGCGGCATTGCAGCCGCCGCGACCTGGAAGTGTCCACCAAGCGCCATCCACGAATAGTGGACGACGGGAGACACGATGGTCCCGAGCACCAGAACGGTGCTCAACAGCAATCCGATATGTCGCCGGGTCTTCATCAGGGCCCAGTATACTGAACGAACACGAAATGGGTTCGTATCCAGCAAACCGGACACCCAATTTCCGATCACCATTCTCCGACGCATGACCATGCCTGCTGCCGCCCAATTGAAGAATGCTTCCCTGCTCCGATCCCAGGCCCATCTGGATGGTCAATGGTGCGACGCCCTGTCCGGCGCGACCTTTCCGGTCATGAACCCGGCCGACGCGGGCACGTTGGCCACCGTTCCGGACATGGGGCCCGACGATGCCCGCCTGGCGGTCTCGGCGGCCCACCGGGCGTTCCCGGAATGGTCGCGCCAGACAGCCGGTGACCGCGCCTCGACGCTGCGGAAGTGGAACGATCTCATCCTGGAAAATCGCCAGGACCTGGCCCGGCTCATGACGCTGGAGCAGGGAAAACCGCTCAAGGAATCGCTCGGGGAGGTGGATTACGGCGCATCGTTCGTCGCGTGGTTCGCCGAGGAGGCGCGCCGGGCGTATGGCGACGTCATCCCGGCGCACGCATCGGACAAACGGATCCTGGCCCTCCGCCAACCCGTGGGCGTTTGCGTGGCCATCACCCCGTGGAATTTTCCGATTGCCATGATCACCCGGAAGGTGGCGCCGGCGCTGGCGGCCGGGTGTACGGTGGTCGTGAAGCCCGCCGCCGAGACGCCGCTGTGCGCGCTTGCCTTGGCGTGGTTGGCGAGCGAAGCCGGGTTGCCGCCGGGGGTGTTCAACGTCGTCACGACGGATGACGCCAGCGCGGTGGGGGAGGCCTTGCTGGCGGACATCCGGGTGCGGAAAATCTCATTCACGGGATCCACGCCGGTGGGCAAGATCCTCATGCGGCAAGCGGCCGACACCGTGAAGCGTGTATCGCTTGAACTCGGCGGGAATGCACCGTTCATCGTGTTCGACGATGCGGATGTGGAAGCCGCGGCGGACGGCGCGCTCGCATCGAAATACCGGAATGCCGGCCAGACGTGCGTGTGCGCCAACCGGATTTACGTGCAGGATGGCATTTACGATGCATTCCTCGCGGCCTACGACAAGCGGGTCGCCGGATTGAAGGTGGGCTCCGGCCTCGATGATGGCGTCGACATCGGGCCCATCATCAACGAAAAGGGTGTTGGGAAAATTGAGCGGCTGTTGGACGATGCGGTGCGCACGGGCGCCCGGATTACCCGCGGCGGGACGCGGGTGTCGGACGACGGCACGTGGTTCGAGCCGACCATCATCCAGGACGTGGAGGACCGGATGACGATCTCCGAAGAGGAGATTTTCGGGCCGGTCTCCGCCATCTACCGGTTCTCGGACGAGGAGGAAGCCATCCGGCGTGCCAACGATACACCGTTCGGACTGGCCGCGTACTTCTATTCGAAGGACAACGCACGGATCTGGCGGGTGTCCGAGGCGCTGGAATACGGTATGGTGGGGGTGAATACCGGCCTGGTTTCGACGGCGGTGGCACCGTTCGGCGGCGTCAAGGAATCGGGCATCGGCCGGGAAGGGTCGCGGTACGGTATGGACGAGTACCTGGAAATCAAGTATGTTTGCGTCGGCGGCCTTTCGGATTGACGTTCCGCGGTGTCAATCGGGCCGCTATCCAACCTGATCGCCGGTCTTGAAACCGGCCCCGAAATATGAACCCACGCTTCCGGCTGGCGCTTGGCGCCCTGCTGCTCTTCGTTCTCACGACCGCGTCGGCCTGCCAGGCCCAGCAAGCCGACATCACGCTCGAACGCCTGTTCAACACCGCGGACTTCGCGGCGGAAGGATTCGGGCCCGCCATCTGGCTGGAAGACGGATCCGGATACACGACGGTCGAAACGGCCCGCGGCGGCGGCCAGGACGTCGTGAAATACGACCCGGAAACGGGAGAGCGGACGGTCCTGGTTTCGGCTCGCGACCTGACGCCCTCCGGGGCCGCGGAGCCGCTGCCCATAGACGGCTATTCCTGGTCGCCCGACGGGTCCAAGTTCGTCCTGTTCACCAACAGCACAAGGGTCTGGCGGCAGAACACGCGGGGCGACTACTGGGTGCTGGACCTGGGCAGTCGAAACCTGCGGAAGCTCGGCGGTGCCGAAGCCGCCCCGTCCACGCTCATGTTCGCCAAGATTTCCCCGGACGGCACCCGCGCCGCCTATGTGCGCGAGAACAACATCTATGTGGAGGATCTGGCGACCGGCCGGATCACGCCACTGACCACCGATGGGTCGCGCACCATCATCAACGGCACGTTCGACTGGGTCTACGAGGAGGAATTCGGACTCCGTGACGGATTCCGGTGGAGTCCCGACGGGCAGAAGATTGCATACTGGCAGTTGGATGCGAGCGGCGTGGGCGAATTCCTGCTCATCAACTATACCGATTCGCTCTATTCGTTCACCATTCCGCTGCAGTACCCCAAGGCCGGTACGACGAACTCCGCCAACCGGATCGGGGTGGTGTCGGCCGGTGGCGGCGCGACCACATGGATGCAGATTGACGGCGACTCCCGCAATTACTACCTGGCCCGCATGGACTGGGCCAACAATTCGGACGAGCTGCTCATCCAGCATCTGAACCGGTTGCAGAACACGAACACGGTGCTCATGGGCGACGCCGAAACGGGGTCCGTGCGGACGGTGATGGTGGACCGGGACGAGGCGTGGCTGGACACGGTGGACGACATCCTCTGGATGCCGGACGGCCGGACGTTCACATGGCTCAGCGACCGGGGCGGCTACAGGCAGGCCTGGCTCGTGGACCGGGAAACCGGCGACATGCGCCTGGTGACCCCGGGATCGTACGACGTGGAGAATGTGGTCCGGATTGACGTGGCGGGCGGATGGCTCTATTTCGTGACGTCGCTCGAGAGTGCAACCGAGCGGTATCTGTATCGCGTGCCCCTGGAGGGTGGCCAGCCGGAACGGCTGACGCCCGAGGACGAACCCGGCTGGCACGGGTACCAGGTATCCCCCGATGCCCGGTATGCCATCCATACAGTCTCGCAATTCGCCGATCCGGCCCGGACGGATCTGGTGGCGCTTCCCTCGCATGGGATCGTGCGCACGTTCGTCGACAATGCGCGCCTGCGCAGCACGATGGACGCATTGACCGTCGGGGAGCGGTCCTTCTTCCGCGTGGACATCGGTCGCGGCGTCGAGTTGGACGCCTGGGTCATCAAACCCTCACATTTCGACTCCACGAAGAAGTATCCGGTACTGTTCCACGTATATGGCGAACCCGCCGGACAGACGGTCACGAACCGGTGGGGCGGCCGCAATCTGCTGTGGCATCATTTCCTGGCCGAGCAGGGCTATGTGATCATGAGCGTGGACAACCGGGGCACGCCCGGGCCGCGCGGCCGCGAATGGCGCAAGTCGATCTACGGCGAAATCGGCACACTGGCCTCGCAGGACCAGGCGGCGGCCCTGGATGCCATTGCCCGGAAATGGGACTGGGTCGATACCGACCGAATTGGCATCTGGGGATGGAGCGGCGGCGGGTCCATGACGCTGAACATGCTGTTCCGGTATCCGGACAAGTACCATGTCGGCATGTCCGTGGCCCCGGTGCCGGACCAGCGGCTGTATGACACCATCTACCAGGAGCGCTACATGGGGCTGCCCGACGAAAACGCAGAGGGCTACCGGAAAGGCTCACCCATCACCTGGGCCGAGGGACTGGAAGGCGACCTTTTGCTGGTCCATGGCACAGGCGACGACAATGTGCATTATCAGGGCTCCGAGCGGCTCATGAATCGCCTCATCGAACTCAACAAGCCGTTCGATGTGATGGTGTATCCCAACCGCGCGCACGGTATTTATGAAGGTCCCGGTACCACCCGGCACTTGTTCGAACTGCTCACGCGCTACGTGACCCGTAATCTGGACGCCGGCGCCAAATGATGGGGCTCGGCCAAACCGACACCACTGAACACCCAAATCCCGATTCCATGCGATTCCTGACCGCAACGGCCCTGATGGTCGTATTTCTTTCCACCCAAACGCTGGCCCAGGACACATCCGACTTCAACTACGGGTCGACCGGCGACGGACCCTTCGAGCGCCTGGTCATCCGGGGTGCCACGATGGTCGAGGGTTCCGGGGCGCCGCCCGTCGGTCCGGTGGATATCGTGGTAGAAGGGGACCGGATTACGGAAATCCGTGTGGTCGGCTACCCGGGTCTGCCCATCGATCCGGACCGGCGACCGGCGCCCGGAACCCGGGAAATCGATGCGACCGGCATGTACGTCCTGCCCGGATTCATTGACATGCACGCGCATCCCCACACCATAGATACCGGTCATGGTGTACCGCTGGAGTACGTCACGAAGCTCTGGATGGCCCACGGTATAACGACCAGTCGCGTGGTCGGGGCAAAGGGCGTGGACTGGATCCTCGAACTCCAGAAACGCAGCAACGAGAACCGCATAACCGCGCCGCGCATCATGGCCTACCCCGTGTTCGGACAGGGCGCGGCGACGCCCATCACCACGCCGGAGCAGGCCCGCGAATGGGTCCGCTGGCTGGCCGGAAAGGGCGCGCAGGGCATCAAATTTTTTGGCGCGCCGCCTCCCATCATGGAAGCTGCCCTCGAGGAAGCCGTCGCACAGGGACTGCGTTCCACGGAGCATCATGCGCAACTGGATGTGACGCGGATGAACGTCCTGCGCACGGCGCGCCTGGGGCTGACGTCCATGGAGCACTGGTACGGGCTTCCCGAGGCGCTTTTCGAGGACCGCGTCATCCAGGACTATCCGGTGGATTACAATTACCAGAACGAGGCGCATCGGTTTGCCGAGGCCGGTCGGCTCTGGAAACAGGCCGCAAAGCCGTTCACGCCGCATTGGAACAAGGTCATGGACGAACTGCTGGAGCTCGACTTCACGCTCGATCCGACCTTCATTGCGTACCTGGCCAGCCGTGATCTCATGGCGCAGAGTCGGCGCGAGTGGCACGCCACCTATACACTGCCCGCACTGTGGGATTTCTACCGCCCCAGCCGCGCGGCGCACGGATCGTACTGGTTCTACTGGACGACCGAGAACGAGATGGACTGGCGCGAGAATTTCGACCTCTGGTTCACCTTCGTCAACGAATACAAGAACCGGGGCGGACGGGTCACGCTGGGCTCGGACAGCGGATACATCTACAACCTGTACGGATTCGGATACATCCAGGAGATGGAGAACATGCGTGAGGCCGGTTTTCATCCGCTGGAAGTCATCCGGTCGGCCACCATCATGGGCGCCGAGGCGCTCGGCATGGATGACGAAATCGGCAGCATCCAGGTGGGCAAGAAGGCCGACCTGGTGCTGGTGCCGGAAAACCCGATCGAGAACCTGAAGGTGCTATACGGCACCGGCTGGATCCGGTTGAATGACGATACGCGCGAAGTCGACCGCATGGGCGGCGTGCGGTTCACCATCAAGGACGGGATCGTGTTCGATGCGCACGAACTCCTGGCGGACGTCCGCCGAATGGTCGATGCCCAGAAGGCCGAGCGCGGCATGCCGCCGAGCCCCATGCCCATGAAGATCGAGACACATTAGCGCCTGCCCGTCTGCCCGTCTTACTTTTTTACCGTTTGCTCTCCACCCACCCCACTGCAGCCATGTCCATTCGTTCCTGCACCCTTGCGTGCCTGTTGGCCCTGTTCACGATCCTGCCGTCCGCGGCGCAGGATACGTACACCGATTCGTATCCCAAGAACTTCGGAATCGACATTGAAGGTTACGTGTTCGAACTCACGTTCGAGGACCTGTCGGACGTCATCCAGGGGCGCACCACCGTTACGGCCCGGTTCCTGGAATCGGGACAGTCGGCGCTGCGCCTGGACCTCGTGGACATGCGTGTGCTGGACGTGACCATGGACGGGGCAGCCCTGGCGTGGACACACGAAGCCGGTGCACTGCAGATAGATCTGGGTGAGACCGTTCCGGCCGGCGCCGCGCGCCAGGTGGTGGTCCGGTACGAAGGAACGCCTACCCAGGGGCTGGACATCGGGCCCAACAAGTACGGCGACTGGACGTGGTTCAGTGACAACTGGTCCTCGCAGGTGCGGCACTGGCTGCCCGTCGTGGACCACCCGTACGACAAGGCGACCACCGAAATGATTGTCACGGCGCCGGACAAGTACCAGGCCGGGTCGAACGGCAACCTCAAGGAGGAGTCGGATATTGAGGGCGACATGCGACGCACGCATTGGGTGAATCCTGTTCCCACGGCCACATGGTTGTATTTCGTGGGCGTGGCCGATTTTGCCGTGGATTACGTGACGAACTGGAACGGGGTGTCGGTCGAGACCTGGGTGTATCGTCAGGATCGGGATGCCGGGTTTTACGATTTCGCCGAACCCACCGATGATGTCCTGGCCTACTACACGAACCTGGTGGGTCCATACGTGAACCGTCGACTGGCGAACGTGGTATCGAACGCCACGCCGGGCGGCGGCATGGAGGCCGCGTCCATGCCGGCGTACTCGGACCGGTCCGTGAGTGGCAACCGCGAGCGCGGATGGCAGCATGTCATCATCCATGAAATCGCGCACCAGTGGTTCGGGAATGCCGTCACGCAGGTGCACTGGAACGACGTGTGGCTGAGCGAAGGTTTTGCCACCTACTACACGCTGCTCTTCCGTCGTCACCAGTACGGACACGATGACTTCGTTGCCGGCCTCAAGAACCACCGCCAGCGGACCATTGACTTCTACCGCGAGACCCCGGACTTTCAGCTTGTCCGGCCCTACATCGACGATCTGAACAACGTGTCGGGGCTCATGATGTACATGAAGGGTGCCTGGGTGCTGCGGATGGTCAGCGAAATGATCGGTGAGGAGGCGTACGATGCGGGCATCCGGTCCTACTATGCCCAGTACATGAACCGGAATGCCCAGACGGCCGACCTGCGGCGGCATCTGGAAGAAGCGTCTGGCATGGACCTCGAATGGTATTTCGACCAGTGGCTGTTCCAGGGCGGCATCCCCGTGCTGGACGGAACGTGGCGCCAGGCAGCGGAAGGCGTTCACGTGGCACTGCGTCAGGTGCAGGATGAACGCTTCCGATTCTCCCTGAGTATTGACGTGGACCTCGTGCTGGATGACGGCACCAAGGTGCGGCACACCCTCGACATGCCCACGTCGGGCGAAATCGACACGGTCGTTCCGGTAAGCGGCACGGTCGTGGACGTGGTCATTGACCCCGACACGCGATTGCTCGCCGACTGGTCGTTCAGTCAGCGGTAGGCCGTTCCACGTCGGTCCGGGCGAAATCGGTGCCGACAAAAAGCAGCGGCTCTCCGAGCGACGTGGCCAGCGCATACGAAAAACAATCTCCGTAATTGAGCGCCGCCGGGTGCCGGCCCTTTCCGTAGCGTCGGTAGGCGGCACGGGCCACATCCACGTGCTCCAGTGTGACGGGAATGACCTGCGTGCCGGTCCGGTGCACGAACGTGTCGACTTCCCGCTCACCGGCATCGCCATAGCGCGAATAGAGGACCATGCACGTTTCCAGTAAGGTGGCTGACGCTATCCGGCGCGTATCATGCTGCTCGAGTATCCTCACCAGCGTGTCGGAGCCCGGCTCTCGCTGCAGGATGGCCACGATGGCGGATGAATCCAAAACGAGGCCGCTCATTTGGGCAACCCCGCTTCGTCATATCCCATGATGTCCTCATCGCAGCGGTCGTCGAGTACGGGAAGGGCGGCAATGCGGTCCTGCATGCGTGCAATGTCATCGCTCAGCCCGAGCCCGGATCGGCGGCCGCTCACCCGCTTCAGTTCGGCGCGCAACGCACTCAGGATCACATCGGTAATGCCTTCGCCCGTCCGTTCGGCCAATTCCCGCACCATTCGGTCGGCTTCCTCGTTCTTGATGCTGAATGCCATGGATATCAGAGTATGGATTCTATAAGTATAGATATATTCTACCATTGAAAAGCGCAAGGGTTTCATTCATGAAGCGTTCGGATCCACTGTCCAGATTCGGACACCGTCCGTTCGACGGTGGACGGCAATGGACGCCTACAGCGAGCCGCGCGCGCCATTGTCTATTGGCACATTTATTGACTCCGCGTAACCCCGTACACCAACCCTGCGGGATCGCATGCTCCTGAACACCCTTCGCACCTCTTTCCGACACCTGCGCCGGGACGCCGGTTATGTCCTGCTGAATGTCGGCGGCCTGGCCATCGGGCTGGCCACGTGTCTCGTCATCCTCATGTACGTACGGACCGAACAATCGGTGGACCGCTTCCATGAGAAGGGGGATCGCATTGTGCGCGCCTGGGCCGTAACCACACTGGGCCCCGAAGAAGCGTCCATTGCGTCCACGGCGCATCCGCTGGCTGATTTCGTCCGGGAACGATACACGGAAGTGGAAGCCTCCACCCGGATACTGCCCACGCTGGGCACGACGCTCGTATCGACCCCATCCCATTCGGCGTATGAAACCCGCATCCGGGCTGTGGAGCCGTCGTTCTTCGACATGTTCGACGTGCAGTTGGCCGGCGCCGATCCCGTTCTGGCTCTCGGAGCACCCTACACGGTTGTGCTCACGCCGGCGATGGCGGACCGGTACTTCCCGGACCAGGATCCCGTCGGACAGTCGGTATCCATCGGTTTCTGGGGATCCCCCCACACGTTCACGGTCACCGGATTGCTCAAGGACGTTCCGGGCCGATCCCGGTTCGCACACGATGCGCTCATTTCCTACGAAACGTATGCCGAGCTGCAGAGCGGTGGGGACCGGGCTTCACTCGATGCGTCGTGGAATGCCCTGAATCCGGAGACGTGGTTCCTGTTGGCTCCGGGCGCGGACTGGCGTGATCTGGACCGCCGGATGTCGCCGGCCGTGACCGAGATTGCCGGGGGCGGGGAGGAGGTGTGGTTCCGGTATCACCTGCAGCCACTGCACGACGTGCACCTGGGCGGGCTCGGACTTTCCGTGGATCCGGAGGGGGATCCGGACACGCTGAAGATGTTCAGTGTGATTGCGCTCGTCATTCTGCTCATTGCATGCGCCAACTACATGAACCTGGCGACGGCGCGCGGGACCCGACGGGCCAGGGAAGTGGGTGTGCGCAAGGTGTTCGGGGCCCGGAAAAGCCAATTGCGCGTGCAGTTCCTGCTGGAAGCGGGGATATTCACTGTATTGGCGGTCCTCGGAGCTCTGTTGTTGCTGGAACTCTCGGTGTCCTCCATCAACGCCCTGGCGGGCCGTGTCGTGGTGGACGGGACGTGGTACAGCATGGAGATGCTGGCCTGGCTGGTGGGCATTGCAACGGTTACCACGTTCGTGGCCGGGGCCTATCCGGCATTCTATCTGGCCCGGTTCGAGCCGGGCACTATCCTGCGGGGAAGTGACCGTTCGTCGTCGGGAGGTGGAGGCGGCTTCATCCGTCGATTGCTGGTCGTCGGGCAATTCGCGGGCGGGATTGCCCTGCTCATGACCACGCTTGGCATCCGTGAACAAATGGCCTACACGGCCGAGAAGGACCTGGGGTTCGATCGGGAGAATGTGATGTTCATTCCGGTCCGGACCGGCCCCGAACGGGCACGGGCCAATGAGATTGCCGTACAGATGGGCCAGGTACCCGGCGTTGTGCAGGCGGCGGTGGCCTCCAACGTTCCCAACGGCATTACACAGGCCCATGGCGTGCGGGTGGTGGACCATGAGGACGATGAAGGTGCCGGGCGACGGGTACTGGCGGCCGATGCCGGCTACGCCCATGCGCTGGGGCTGGAGATGGCGGCCGGACACTGGTTCCGTGCCGACCGGCCGGTCGATGCGGAAGGGTTCATCCTGAATGAATCGGCGGCACGGGCCATGGCGGCGATCATGGACGGTGACGCGTCGGGCGGCGTGCTCGGGTTGACGCTGAACCGCAACGGTCAGGAGGGACCGGTCATCGGGGTGGTCAAGGATTTCCATTTCTCGGCGCTCCACAGCCCCATTGAGCCGTTGGTCATCTACCATCCGCAGGGCCTGTTCGACCACCGTACGCTGGTGCTCCGCGTGGAGCCGGGAACGGAGGTGCTGGACCGGATCCGGGCCGCTTGGGAGGTGCAGGCGCCGGGCGTTCCGTTTGAATACGAGTTCCTGGACGCAAGTGTGGCCGCGCTCTACGAGTCGGAGCGGTTGGCGGGGCGGTTGTTCGGACTGTTTTCCGGACTGGGCATCGTGGTGGCGTGCCTCGGCCTGTTCGGATTGGCGGCCTATACGGCCCATCGGCGGAAGAAGGAAATCGGCATCCGGAAGGTACTGGGAGCCGGTCTGGGCTCTGTCATGGTGCTCCTGTCGCGAGAATTCGTTGTACTCGTCGGCCTGGCCGTTGTAGTGGCCGCGCCGGTTTCGGTGTGGCTGCTCGATGGTTGGTTGGATGCGTTTGCCTACCGGGTCGGACTGAACGCGTGGGTGTTTGTGGTGCCGACCCTGGCCGCCCTCGGCATTGCCCTCGTGACGGTTTCCGGGCAGGCGCTCCGGGCCGCCCTCGCCAACCCCGTGGACAGTCTGCGGAGCGAGTAACATCATGCTGCTGACGAACCACCTGCAGTCGGTTGTTCGGCACGCACGCCGCAACCCGGGTTTTTCACTGGTCAATGTGTTCGGTCTGGCCGTGGCCTTCATGGCCGTCATCGGCATAGCCATGTTTGTCCGGGGCGAACGGGCCATGGATGATTTCCACGACCAGGCCGATCGGTTGTACCGGCTCAACAAGGTGGTTACCCCTCCGGAGGGAGGCGAGGAACGGCACGCCATCACGTCGGGGCTCATGGGCCCGACGCTGGCTCGGGAGCAGGCCGATGTGGAAGCAGCGGTGCGCGTACTGCCGTGGTTCAGTCCGCTCATGACGGGACCGGAGGAGAACAAGCGACTGTTGTCGGACATCCTGCTTGTGGACGCGAATTTCTTTGAGGTCTTCGATTTCGATCTGGTCCGCGGCGACCCGTCCTTGGTCCTCGCGCAGCCGGCGACCGCGGTGGTTACCGAAGCATTGGCGACGGAATTGTTCGGCACGGCCGACCCGATTGGCCGCACGGTCCAGAGCGTCGGGGACGTGGAGTACACCATCACCGGTGTGGCGGCAGATCCGCCGGGGAACTCACATCTGACGTTCAGCATCCTGCTGTCATGGGAGACGACGGTGCCCGGGGTCGGGCCGCTGAACTGGGCCTGGCTGAACAACTGGCTCACGCAGGTCCACTACACGTATGTGTTGCTGTCGGACCAAGCCGCGGCGGAACGCATGGCCGACGTGTTTCCGGCGTTCATGGAGACCCATTTTCCGGAACGGGCCCGGGAGTATCAGCTGTATCTGCAACCGCTCAGCGAAATCTATCTTGGCTCGTCGGACCTCCAATTCGTGACAGGCATCCGCACGGGGAATGGACTGCTGGTCCGGGTTCTGATGGTCGTCGGTATGCTCATCCTGCTGTTGGCCTGCCTCAACTTCACCAACATGTCACTCGCGCGGGCCTTCCAGCGCCTGCCGGAAGTCGGCGTCCGGCGCGCCCTGGGTGCCGGGGCCGCACAATTAGCCGCCCAGTTCCTGTGGGAGTCGGTGGCCTACGTTGTCGGCTCCCTGCTGTTGGCAGCAGTTGTCGTCCAGGCCCTGCTTCCGTTGTTGGCGGAGAATGCGGCCTACAGCCTCGGGTGGCACTGTGATGTATTGGGCTTGATCGTGCTCCTGGCCGTGGCGGCCGTAGCCATTGCCGGGGTCTACCCTGCGGTCATGTTGGCGCGTCGGGGGGGCGCTCGTCATCACCGTTCTTCGCACCGGATCCGGCGCGTGCTCGTGGTCGGGCAGTTTGCAGCGACAATCGCGCTACTGATTGTGACGTCGGTGGTCTTCCGGCAGACCCGATTCGTCCAGACGCGTTCGCCCGGGTTCGATACCGATCAATTGATGGTGGTTCGCATGGCCGACTCGGCGGTGGCGGCACAGGCCGAAGCGTTCAAGACGTCGGTCCTGGCACTGCCGGGTGTGACGGGCGCCTCCATCACATCGAACGTGCCCGGGCAGACGACCATGTCGTTCACGGTCGTGCCAGAGGGCGTATCGGGAGATTCCGACCGCACATCGAATGTCATGCGCGTCGGGGACGATGCATTCTACGCCACCTATGGCCTGACGTTGGTCGACGGGCGGTTCCCGGATGCATCCCGGCCCTCTGATATCTCGGATGCGGTGGTCATCAATGAACGCGCGGCAGCTGCCTGGGGATGGGCCGATCCGGTAGGGATGACCTTGACCGTAAGCGGCGAAATCCAGGATGCGACCGTCATTGGTGTTGTTGAGGACTTCCACTATGAATCCCTCCACCATGCGGTCTCTCCATTGGTCATGTACCACTCGCCGCGCGCCAATTACCTGACGGTCCGCTTCATGGCGGACCGGGCCGCGGATATCCGTGAAGGCGTCGAAGCAACATGGAAGCAATTTGACGCGGCCGTGCCGGTCTCGGCCTGGTTCATGGATGCGGCCTGGGCGGAGCTTTATGCACAGGAACAGCGGCTGACCACCGTATTGCTGCTGTTCGTCGGCTTGACGCTGGTGGTGGCCTGCCTGGGCCTGCTCGGTCTGGCCATCCTTGTGACCACGCAGCGGCAGAAGGAGATCGGTATACGCAAGGCATTGGGCGCCTCGTCGACGCGCATTGTCCGGTTGGTGAGTGGGGAGTTCGTGGCGCTTGTCCTGGCCGGAGCCGTGCTGGCGCTTCCCGTCGCATGGATGGTAACCGATCGCTGGCTCTCCGGGTTTTCGTACCGCGTGGATGCAGGGGGTGTCTCCCTGCTCCTGCCTGTTGTGGGAGCCGTCGTGCTGGCCGGGCTGTCGGTCGGCGTGCAGGCGTTGCGGTCGGCACGAATGAATCCTGTCGACAGTTTGCGGAGCGAATAGCGTCGCCGGATAAGTACTGATTTCTGGACGGTCTGAATGGACTGCGTCGTACCTTGCGGTATGAACAATCTCGACCTGACGCCCCACGACCAGGCCATGTTGGCCGGAGAGGAGGGGCCCGCCGTTGAAATGGCCATGCGCATTTTGGTGCGGATGATGCCGGTATTCGGGGCGACCCGCCTCATGGACGTGTCCGCGGCGCACATCGATTCGAGTGTGTACATGGGTCCGGCGACCATGGAGTATGCCGAGCGGCTGGCCGAACTGGGTGCGCGCGTGCGCGTGCCCTCGACGCTCAATGTGGCCGGCGTGGACGAACACGGCTGGTCGGACTGGTCGGTGCCGTCCGGTGTCGCCGACGGTGCCATCCGGCAGATGCGGGCCTATGAAAAAATGGGATGCATCCAGACATGGACCTGCGCGCCGTACCAGACGGAGCATCGTCCGGTCTTCGGGCAGCAGATTGCCGCAGGAGAGTCGAATGCCATCTGCTTCTTCAATTCGGTGATCGGGGCCAGGACGGCCCGGTATCCGGACTTGTTGGACATCTGTGCGGCCATAACGGGCCGTGTGCCGGCCGCTGGCCTGCATCTGGACAGCGGCCGGCATGGAACGCTGAGGGTGGACCTGGTGGGCGTGCCACAGCGGGTGCAGGAATCCGATGCGTTCTGGCCGGTGCTCGGCATTCTGCTGGGCAAGCTTTCCGGTGATGGCGTGCCGGTGGTGACGGGAATTGAGGTGAAGCCGAGCGATGACGACCAGAAGGCCGTGTGTGCCGGCGCGGCCAGTTCGGGCGCCGTGGCGCTGTATCACATGGTGGGCATCACGCCCGAGGCGCCCACGGAAGAAGCCGCGTTCGGGGGACGGCCCGCGCCGAAGGTGGTCACGGCGGGCATGGAAGAAATGCGCGCCGTCTGGCGCGCGATGTCGGCCAGCCGCCCGGACGATGGGGGCAACGGCGTCATTCCGGCCGGGAGTTCGGGAGCCATCGAGCCATTGCGAACCGCGCCCGGCAGTCAGGGAGACGGTGCGGCAGGCAGCGTCCCGGCCGAGGGGCCGGGCGCCCTGGACATGGTGCTGCTCGGCAGTCCGCATTTCAGTTTTGACGAATTCCGGCGCCTGGCGAAGCTCGTCGAGGGACGCAAGCGGAATCCGGATGTCCAGTTCCTGATTACGTGCAGCCGATCGGTCCGCATGTTGGTCGAACACGGGGGCCTGCTCGAGCCCATTGCCTCGTTCGGTGCCCGGATTACCGTCGACACGTGCCCGCTCACCAGCCCCATGTTGTCGAAGCGGATTGGCACCATCATGACGAATTCGGCCAAGTACTCGTATTACTCCCCGGGCCTCCTTGGAACGGGCGTGGTCTACGGATCCCTGGAGGACTGCGTGGAGTCCGCGGTCAGCGGCCGCGTGGTCCGTGACGAAAGCCTGTGGGTAGCGGCATGAACCATCGGGAAATCAAACATACCATGATCGGCGAGGCGGTGGTGCCCGGAGTGGCGGAAGGCGAGGTCCTGGTGAGCACCGAGCCGTTGTCCTTCTGGGGCGGCTACAGCGGCCAGACCGGCGAAATCATTGACCGTCGGCATCCGCTGTCGGGCCAGAATGCGGCGGGCAAGATCCTGGTGCTGCCGTTTACGCGGGGCTCGTCCACGACAACGGCCATTTTCCTGGAAGCCGTTCGCGCAGGCGTGGCGCCGGCCGGGCTGGTCATGGACCGTCCGGACGTGTTCCTTACTCTTGCAAGTGTCGTTGCCGAGGAAATGTACGGGCAGGTCGTGCCCATCATCGCGCTGAATGCCGACGATTTCGCGTCCCTGAAGTCCGGCTCCCGGCTGCGTATTGAAAACGAAACCATCCATCTGCCATGAAACGCATCGGACGGCTCCGGTCCAATTTGTTTTCGTCGTTGATCCCGAACGGAATTCCGGCCATCTTCCCGGCCACGGTCCTGCTCTTGGGGCTCGCCGCGTGTTCCGCATCCCCCGAACCCCGTGTCATCCTCATCACACTCGATGGGCTGCGCTGGGAGGAACTGTTCACGGGCGTCGACGACTGGCTCCTGGAATCGGACTATACGGGCGACAAGGTGCTCATGCGAGAGCGGTACGATGCCGCGACGCCCGAAGAACGCCGGGCGCGTCTCATGCCGTTCATGTGGTCGACCATCGCCGCGGAAGGTCAACTCTACGGAAACCGCCACGTGGACAGCCGTGCCGATCTGCGCAGCACGCAGGTGTTTTCGTATCCGGGCTACAACACGATCCTGACGGGCGCCATCGATACCTCCATCACGAGCAACGACAAGGTCCCCAACCGGAATACGACCGTTCTGGAATGGGTGAACCGGCAGCCGGGATTCGAGGGCCGGGTGGCCGCCACGGGATCGTGGGACGTGTTTCCCTACATCCTGAATGAAGCCCGCGCGGGTTTCCCCGTGAACGCCGGATTCGAGACCTGGGAGCCCCCGCGCTCCGACGCCGAGGCCCTCGTGAACCAACTCCAGACGCAGATCCCGTCGCCCTGGCGGACGGTCCGGCTGGATGCCTTCACGCATCATTATGCCCTCGAAACGCTGCGCACCGATCGGCCGCGCCTCCTCTATATTGCCTACGGCGAAACGGATGATTTCGCGCACGACGGCGACTACGACCAGTACCTGGATGCCGCGAACCGTACAGACCGCTTCATTGCCGACATCTGGGACTGGGTGCAGGCCGACCCGGAATACGCCGGACGCACGACGCTCATCCTGACCACGGACCACGGCCGCGGCGCCCAGGATCGCTGGATCGGGCACGGCATTGACTGGATCGGTTCGAACGCCATCTGGATGGCCGCCATCGGCCCGGACGTGCCCGCGATGGGTGAAAACACGCCCGGCCAGGTGTACCAGACGCAGGTCGCCGCCACGGTGGCCGCCGCGCTCGGCCTGGACTGGGTAACGGGTTCCGGCGGGCAGGCCGGCGAACCCGTCCGCGCCATGATGCCCGATTGACATGCAGAACGAACAACACGATCTCGACCTCTTCTTCCTCGGCCCGAAATCCGAGCAGCGGGAATTCCTGAGCGAAATCCTGCAGCTGGTCATGAACGACCACGTGTTCTGGCGCCGCAACTACTGGCCCAAGGATCCGCCCGCCATCCCCTACAGCAAGGTGCACGGCGAACAGGCGCGGCACTTCCGCGAACGGTTCTTCACGGAGCTCTTTCGGCTGATTTCCGAACTCAAGCTGGACGTTCCGGTGTTCTCCCCGCGCTACATGGCGCACATGATTTCGGAGACCAACCTGCCGTCGCTGATCTCCTACTTCGCGACGCTCCTCTACAACCCGAACAACGTCTCGAGCGAGGCCTCGCCCGTCACCATCCGGTACGAGCTCCAGGTGGGCAAGCAGTTCGCCGAACTGTTCGGATTCCCTCCGGATGATGCATTCGGCCACCTGACTTCGGGCGGCACCGTGGCGAACTACGAATCGCTCTGGTATGCGATGGCCGGACGTACGTTACCCGTGGCCATCGCCCTGGCATCCGATGCGCCGCCGCGCGGCCCGGACGCGCTCTGGGAGCTCATGAACGTACCGCTCGCCGACGTGCAACTCCGCCTGAACCGGTTCCTGGCGCCCGACCCGGAGGCGCGGTTCGCGGCCCTGCGTGAGCACATGATTGGCTACAAGGGACTCATGGGATTCGCGCGCGCGGCCGAGGAGGCCTTCGATGCGCCCTGGGTGGAACCTGTCCTGGTAGCGCCCCGGACGGCTCACTATTCCTGGTCGCGCGCGTTGTCGGTGATCGGCATCGGGAAGCACAATGTGTGCCGCGTAGAGGTGGACGCTGCGTTCCGGACCGTGCCGGAGGCGCTTGAGGACGTGCTGCGGACCTGCATGGCCGAGCGGCGCCCGGTCTGGCAGATCGTGACCGTGCTCGGCGCTACGGAATTCGGCTCGGTCGACCCCGTGGACCGGCTGGTGGACGTCCGCAACCGGCTCGCCGGGGAAGGGATGTACGCCCCCATCCACGCCGACGGCGCCTACGGCGGGTATTTCGCGACCATGTTCCGTGAAGGAGTGGGCGGCCCGGATGTCGATGCACCAGCGGCCCCTGCAGACGAGGCGGTTCGAGCCGCATTCGTTGGGCTCGGCGGTGCCGAGTCGGTGACCGTAGACCCGCACAAGGCTGGATACACCCCCTACGGAGCCGGATCCATCGTCATCAAGCACGGGTTCCTGAAGGACCTGGTGGCGGAGACGGCTCCGTATTGCCTGGACCGGGAGGATACCACGGAAGCATCGTCCCCTCAGCCCCAGCTGGGCAAATTCATCCTGGAGGGATCAAAACCCGGCGCGGCGGCCGCATCGGTGTGGTTCTCGCATCGGCTTATTCCGCTCAACATGGACGGATACGGGCGCCAACTCGCTACACTGTGCCGTGTGACGGCGGACGTGCATGCGCGGATCGGGGAAATCGGTGCGGCGGCAGCAGTCGGTTCCGACGTCGACGCCCCGCAACTTGTATCCCTGTATCCCCCGCAACTGAACCTGCTGTGCATTTTGGCCGTGCCGCCGGGCGTCCAGCGGCTGAGCGACGTCAACGCCCTGAACGAGCAGCTCGCGGCCCGATTCGGCGTCAAGGACGTCATGAGCATCCAGAGTTACGACTACCTGGTGTCGCGGACCACCGTGGCCACCGACATGCCGGCCGTTGCCGCGTGCCCGTCGCTGGCCGGCTTGGACCTCGACGCCGAAAACGTCTCCGTGCTGCGCCTCGTGTTCATGAACCGCTGGTTCGAGGGACTCAACGAACACGGCGAATCGTATCGCGAGAATTTCCTGGCCGTGCTGCAGTCCGAGGCTGCGCGGTTGTGGTTGTCCCGTTGATCCAGCGGGACTACACGGCGCAACAACTCAGCTTCTCGACATCTTTTCTGAACGTGATGGCCGCCAGCTTGATGCCCTCGCTGAGCGTCAGGTACGGGTGGAACATGGATGCGAGACGGTCCATAGTCATCCCCATTTGGATGGCCAATGCGACTTGCATGAGCAGCTCTCCTCCTTCGGGCGCCACTATCCTGGCACCGAGGATTTCGTCCGTTTCGGTATTGCGGATGAGCTTGATGAGCCCCCGCATATCGCGTGCCGCCTGTGCCCGTGGAACGTGTTTGAGCGGCACGACCGATGCATCGGCCGGGATTCCCGCGTCTGCCGCTTGCCACTCGTCGAGCCCGACGCCAGCCATTTGCGGATCGGTGAAAACGACCCATGGCAATGCCGAATAGTCTACCTGTTTGTGCATGTCCTGCAAGGCGTTCTCGGCGGCCAGACGCCCTTCGTAGGCCGCCGTGTAGACGAACATCTTGCCGCCCAACACATCGCCTGCAGCGAAGACACCCGGTACGGCCGTCCTGAGTGTGGCATCTGTATGTACGAACCCGCGGCCATGCGTACGTACGCCGAGCGTGTCCAATGCGAGGAATTCGGTGTTCCCTTGTCGCCCGAGTGCCAGGAAAACGTGGGATCCTTCGAAATCGCCCTTGTTCGTGCGGATGCGCACGCCGCGCCCATTGGTCTGTACGTCCACCAGGTCGATGCCGGTTTCCAGGCGAACGCCGTCTGCCGCCAGATGCGTTGCCAACTCGTCCGTCACGTCGGCTGCCTCGTCTGGCAGGATACGGGGCGACCGCTGCAATACGGTGACGTTCGACCCCATCCGGGCCAGCCATTGCGCATTCTCGAGCGCGACGTACCGTCCGCCGAGTACAATCACGTGCTCCGGCAGTTCGCGGAGCTGGTAAAGCGTTTCATTGGTGAGAATGCGCTCAGCAGCACACAGCCCCGGAATGTCCGGATACCACGTCCTCGCGCCCGTCGCAATGAGTACGCGACGGGTGCGGACCGGCTCGAGACGTCCTTCTACGGCAACTCTTGTGGCATCCACGAAGCGCCCCCGACCATGGATGATTTCGATGTTTGCATCGCCCCGGACGACGTCCACGTACTTCGATTGCTGGAGGTCGTCCACGAGGTCCTGGACGCCCGCACTCACCGCCCCGAAATCGGCAATATGGCTGGCGGCGTCAATGCCGACCTGCGACACATGTCCAGCCCTGTGGTGCGCCTCGGCGGCGCGAATGAAGGCCTTCGACGGCACGCAGCCCACGTTGACGCATGTGCCGCCCAGCCGCAATCCGTCGTTGATGATGGCCGCCCGCCCACCGAGTTCACTCGTCCGGATGGCTGCTGCGAACGCCGCCGATCCGCCGCCGATGATGGCAAGGTCAAAAACGTCTGTTTCAGGCACGGGTGGATTCCTCTTGGCTTTCGATTTCAACGGGCACGAGCTTGAGCGCCGTCTTCTCTCTCAGTCGCTCGGTCAGCGCATCGTAAGAAACGACGTCCGGATTGAACGTGATGTGAAGCAAATGATCCGGAATGTTGACTGAGGCCGTAAGCACGCCGTCAATGGATTTTGCACTCGATATCAGGCCATCCACACACCCACTGCAAAACGGCGATTCAATGGAGTAGGCCGCTTTGTCATCAGCGCCCTGCGCCCAGGATATTCCTTGGGTTGGAATCTCATGGGTCGTTGCAGACTTGACGGACGCAGGATAGCCGATTTCGCGCGTAATGCGTTCCATGTCGGCAACCGACACCAGGGAAGGATTGAATCTCACCACGGCCTGTGGTGGCTCGAAGGTAACAATGGCCTCTGTGACGCCTTCGAGTCCCAACAACGCGCGTGCGACCGTGATGTCGCAGAGTTCGCACGTCATGCCGCTCACGGTCAGCGTTACCTGCTGTTCGCTCGCGAAATCGGGAGCCGTCGCCGTCTTGGCGTCGAGCATGGGTCGAATAAGCCACGGCGATGCCACAAGGCCGAGGGTAATCACGATTCCGGCGACAATGAGGCTGCGGCGTGCCCGATCCGACAGCCTCTGATCGTCACAGTCACAGTCCACCTGACGCGACCGCGCGATTTCACGGCGCACGACCAGGTAGAGGGCTACCACTGCCACGGCAACAAACAGGGGCCGAAACGGCTCCATGGCTGTGAACATCCCGACCAGTCCACCACCGACGCCCACCGATACGAGAATGAGCGGTATGGTGCAGCATGCGGAGGCGGCGAGGCCAGCGCCCAACGCCCCGAACAGATTCCAGTTTTTCTTCATGATGATGTGGCTGATGTGGCTGATGTGGTCAGCGTGAGGTTCAGGTCAATGTTCTCGACAGCCCGGTTCTCGAACAAGTGCACGAGCATGTCGGCAAAGGGGCTTACGTCGTGGATTCGATAGAAGAGGGTCTGGGCACTGCGCCGCGATGTCACGAGGCCCTTCTCGCGCAGCAGTTTCAGATGGCGCGATACGGCCGGCTGCGAGATTCCGAGAATGTCGGAGAGGTCGCAGACGCACAGTTCACGCGCCTCCCAGAGTGCCCGCACAATGCGCAATCGCGTTTCGTTGCCGACCGTCTTCATGAACGACGCCAGTGCCAGGATGAATTGATCACCGAATACGGACTCGCGCAGGCGACCCAGCAGGGCGTCGTCGACCTCGGTGCGGACACAGGACGCATCGGTGACAGATTTTCCGGACATGTACTTTACCGTCTTGTTATATAACTGTTGTGGAATATGGCACAGGAATGTTACAAGTGCAAGACCGGGGACCGCGCGGTTGTGGAAATCCATCTGATTGCGTAAAATAACGCTGCTTAATTTAGCGCAACGCAAAACAACGCAATATCATGACGAATCCATTTGAATTCGGGCGTGAGCTCTCGGCGCTTGAAATCGTTGATCGCGAAGAAGAAGTCGGCCAGGTGGTTCAGACGATCATGGAAACCGGTCGTCTTTTTGTGATTGGACCGCGTCGGTTCGGCAAAACATCCATTTTGCGGGCCGCCGCCGAGAAGGCAAATGCCTCAGGAGCGGTCGTATTCCGCTACAATGCGGAGGCCTATCCGAATTTGACCGTCCTTTCCGAGCGGATAGTCGCAGACGCTGCAGCACACCTGACCGGTCCCGTTCGGAAAGCCGGAAGGCGGATACAAGAGATTTTTGGCTCACTCCGTCCGCAAGTCACATACGATCCAATCGGGGATCAATTCGCGGTATCGCTGGCAACTGAAATGAAGCATCAAGCAGGTCCGGCTTTGCTGTCCGAGACGCTTGCCGGATTGGACGCTCTTGCGGCATCCTCGAAGAAGCCCGTTGCTGTCATCATCGATGAGTTCCAGAAAATTGTCGAAGACGATGGGGTACAGGCGGAAGGCCAGTTACGTGCGGCGGTCCAGGCGCATGATCATGTCGGGTACGTTTTTGCCGGCTCGAAAACGCGATTGCTTTCCGAAATGACGGGCGATGAAGGTCGTCCGTTCTACAGACTGGGGTCCCGCCTTTTCATCGGGCCCGTACCGCGGGACGATTTCCAGCGCTTCATCTCGGCTGGCTTCAGCGACGCGGGGTTGTACATCGAACCGGACGGCATCAGTGAAATCCTGGACCGGGCGGACGATGTGCCCTACAACGTGCAGCGCCTGGCGCATGCCTGCTGGACGGAAGCACAAGCCCGTAAGGCACCTGTGACGCCGGAAATCGTCAAGCGTGTTCTCGAGACGCTGGTACGTCGGGATGACCCGTTCTATACCCAGATCTGGAACAGAACCAGCCCGACCCAGAAACAGGCGCTGCTGGCCATTGCCAATGAAGAGGGGAGCGGAGCAGGTCTTTTTTCCGCTGAGGTATTGCAGGCTTATGGCGTGAAGTCCGTCAGTACCATGAGAACGGCCGCTCAAGCGCTCGTGAGCAATGGAATCGCGAGAGAGGAAGAGCGGGGTGGCAAGACCGCGTATCGGTTGGAGGACCCTTTTTTCGCCGTCTGGTTGGCGTTGTTTATAGCCCACCCATAGCGCACGCGGGTCCGATGTCGAGCCGCGCGATTGTGAGCGGATTTGTGATCCCTATTCCAGCGTTACAAGACGCCGTTCTAGGTCGTTAAGTGACCGTTCCATGGACGCCATTTTCTCCATCTGGAAATTGAGATTGGTGAGCATGTACTGTGACTGTGTGTCGTTCATGCGTGCAAGGGTGTCCTGGTACGACGAGACGGTGTCGGCCTGGTATCGGTAGGCATCGACAATGAAGCCGACAAAAGCAATGAAGCAGACCAACACGACGCCTGCGGCCCACCATTCCATCCTGGAGGTTCGGCCAGCGAGACGATTGAATTCGTCAGGCGTCACGAACAGTTTTTGGGAGTCGGAATCGCCACTACTGTCACCGATTGGGATCAGGTCGTCTTCGACAGGTAGTTCTTCGCTCATTTGTAGACTCCTTTCAGTATCAGGCGATCATCTTTTTCTTCCACCTGGAGATCATGCCCAGCATATTTGGCCAAGCGAACTCCACCAAATGCAACCGCTTGGGAAAACGCCGTGCCGGGTCCAAATGTGACATCGGCAATCTGGACATTGGTGAGTGGCCTGATTGTACCGTTCGGCATGATCCTGAAAACACTATCAAATCTGACACGCTTCATGGTAGATGAAATCGCTGTTACGGCAATACTCACTCTTCAACTCCTCGGGATTGTTGCAGTTCTGAACAGACACTTCTGAGGCGGGAGCGTAACCCGTTCGCCTTACCGCAAACGGCTCAGGCGCACGTCAACAGGGAACGGCTCGGCGGGTCCGATGTCGAGCCGCGCGAAATCCGGATGCGTGGGGTTGATCAGATAATTGGACTCGTGCGGCACGATGGCGCTGGGCACACGAAGCATGGCGGATTGCTGATCCTCAAACCAGCGTGTACCGACTTCCTGGGTACTGGACGGCCACGGCCAGGCGTTCCAATCTTCCGGCAAATCATTTGCCTCGAGAACGGCAAGGCACTCTGGTGCAAAACGGATGGGAACGGCCACGTACGCGAAGGACAGCAGATCCGTCATCTCAAGGTGCACCATGGTCTCCAGCAGGGCAAGCGCTGGACTGTCGGCAGCGTAGACGACGGGAATCCCCTTGCGATGCCACCGGCCACTGTGCAGCATGGATCCGTACCCGCGAAGCGCAGACTCCGAGTACTTGGCTTTCGACAGTCTCCAGGCCGTGAACGTTGCCTTCGGGTTCGTCATGCGGGCATGGTGAACTCAATGGCATAGAGCATGTCTTCTACTTCCCGGGCGCCCGGCTCGGTATCGGCTCGTGCCAACGGGGACTCGCCGTCCAACAGACTTTTTGGGGTCGTCAACCAGCGTACGACGCGCGCCGTGTCGTTCTCGAATACCATGAAGGCAAGATTCACGAGATGCGCGACCCGGAGCAGCCGGTCGGATTCCTCGCTGGTCAACCGGTCCGCTTTACGGCGGCGCTGAAGTGTGCGATCCGGTATGGACAGGACTTCGGCCAGCTCGCCGCCACTGACTTCGAGTATGCCATGGAGACGTTCGAACACATCAAACGGCAATCCTTCGCGCACAGCCGTTACAAGATTCCGCTGTCTCAGGCCCAGGAACTCGTACAGGTCGGACCGATCAGGAACGCGTGTTTTCAGGGTCATTTCAGG
Organism: Rhodothermales bacterium; assembly: GCA_040221055.1. Lineage (NCBI taxonomy): Bacteria > Pseudomonadati > Rhodothermota > Rhodothermia > Rhodothermales > Rhodothermales bacterium. The sequence goes on from JAVJVN010000014.1 coordinate 510,141, forward strand.
GCCTCATGTCGAGTACATGCATTATTACCGCCATATGGCCGCGTAGTTTCGGCGTATGGCCGAAAAAGGGTTCGTTCTGCATGGACCAGGGCTCACTGGTCCCGGGTACTGCCGGACAAATGCCTACGCGTGGACGCGTATCTGGCTGAAATCCGAATGCGACTTGCCCCGCTGGAAGGGGACGGTGCCGGTGGCTACGCTGGCCCTCGGACAATCGCTCTGAGGTGCAGTCATGACGCGACGCTATTCGACTCTCCCGCTGGTTTCCGCCTTGTTCATTTTCTTCTCCATGGTCTGGATGGCGCCGGATGCCCGCGCCCAGATCCAATCCGTCCCGGCTGGCGGCTCCTGGACGGACGGAGCCACCTGGGTAGGGGGTGTGGTCCCGGGACCGAACGACCATGCCGTGGTGCGTGGAACCGTGAGTGTCGGCTCGAACGCATCGGTTGGCGCGGTGACCGTGGAAGCGGGATCCATCCTGCAGAATGCGGTCAGCACCGACCGCACCTTGACCGTGAGCGGCAACGTGACCAATCACGGCATCATCCGGAACAGCGTGTCCAATTGGTGGCTGACCCTGCGGATTGGTGGCAACCTCGTCAACAATGGCGAGTGGTCCAACTACCGGACGTATGTGAACGGCGCGGGGGACCAGGTCATGAGCCAGGCCGCCGGGATGACCTTTGCGACCCCGATGACCAGTGAGAAGCCGTCCGGCCGCCTGGTGGCGACGTCGGGGCTGGACTTTTCGTCGTCGTTCTATATGGCGGGCGACGTGCTCGATATGGGTGGTTGGCCGCTGACCTTCCGCGGGGGCGGTTTCGTGGACGGAGGGGTCATCACGACCATGGGTATCCTGACGCAACAGGCCCCGACGCGTTCGGCCGCTGAACGGACCCGGTTCGTGGGCACGACCACCATCCAGCAGACGGTCAATATGGGCCGGGACAACGTGTTCGAGGGGACCGTCATCGTGGAAGGAACCCTGCAGAACGTGAGCGGATGCGATTGCACGACGTATGTGGAGGGCGACGTGGTCAACAACGGCACCGTCCACAATTCGGTGTCGAACTGGTGGAACTACCTGCGCATCCACGGTAACCTGACCAACAACGGCGTGTGGTCGAATCAGCGGACGTACCTCATTGGCACCGGTGACCAGATCGTGACCCAGGCCGCCGGCACCACGTTCGAAGGTCCCATCGAAAGCCTGAAGGAAAGCGGGACCATCCGGGCCGGCAGCAACCTGGATTTCTCGGGTCATCTGGATCTGAATGGCGATCCGATGGCCATGGGCGCGAACACGTTGACATTCCGGGGAAGTGGCTACGTGGATGACGGCGTCATTTCGATGACGGGGGATCTGCAGCAATTCGATGCGCTCCGCGCGGCAACCGAACGGACGCGCTACGTCGGGACCGTCACCATCCGTCAGACGGTCAACATGGGCCGGGACAACGTATTCGAGGGCGCGCTCGTGGTGGCCGATACCCTGCAGAACATCCCGGGATGCGATTGCACCACCTACGTGGAGGGCGATGTCGTCAACAACGGTACCATCCGCAACAGCATTACCAACTGGTGGAACTACCTGCGCATCCACGGGGATGTAACCAACAACGGCGTCTGGACGAACCGGCGGACCTACTTGATTGGCGCCGGTGAGCAGACGCTGACCCACGGGGCCGGGACCACCTTCGAGGGCGACCTGGAAAGCCTGAAAACGACCGGTTTCGTGCGTGCAGGCAGTGACCTGGACCTGTCGGCGCTGTTCGATCTGAACAACGATTCGCTCTATACGGCACAGCATGGCATTACCGTCCGCGGTACAGGGCGTGTGCAGGAGAGCCACGTGTTCATGGATGCGTTCTTCCGGCAGACCGGGACGAACGCCACGGCGGTGTCCGATACGCGCTTCATTGGCACGACCCGGATCCGTGAACGGGTGAGCCTGGGCCGCGGGGTCCGGTTCGCAGGTACTGTTGTGGTGGAGGATACGCTCCAGAACGTACCGGGATGTGACTGCACCGGTACGGTCGAAGGCCACCTCATCAACGAAGGGACCATCCGGAATTCGCAGTCGAACTGGTGGCTGTACCTGAACCTCCAGGGCTCGGTCACGAACCGGGGCGTGGAATGGTCCAATCGCAGCAACTACCTGAACGGCGATGGCATGCGGACCTGGGATGCGCCCGGCGTGACGGCTCCCATGACCGTGAACGGAGGCAACATCGTGCTGACGGGGGACAACCGGATGTCCCGGTTCAACGTCACAGCGGCCAGTGGGCCGGTGGTGGCGTCCGGTGCCCGCTTCCAGGTGCCTCCGGGCAGCTCCGGTCGACTCTTGAATCATGGCGCCGTGTATGTGTACGAAGATGTATCGGCCGGCGGCACGTTCGGCCTGCATCTGTCCGATTTCCGCGTGGCTGCGGCGGCCTTCGATTCGCTCGAAGTCGTGCATCACGGAAACCAGGCTCCGTACTCGTTCTCGAATGCGGTGCGGTCGTACTGGACTATCCGGCGCGTGCCCGCCAGTGCGACGGGCGCCATCGAGTGGATGAACTTCGGCTATCTGGACGACCAACTCGGAAGCAACACCGAGACGGAGTTGCACGTGTTCCATTCGGAGGATGACGGCCGGACGTGGCGTCAGATTTCGTCGGAGGGCAATGTGGAACGGCATCCGGAATCGAACTACCTGCGCGTGCACAGCGTGCCGTCCAGTGGCCTGTTCGCGCTCTCGTCCGACCCCGACATGATCACGGTACTGCCGTCGGTCATCACGTCGGTCATCGGGCGCGACCAGATCCGGCTCGGTCCGCCGAACCGCTACACCATCCACTACGCCAACAACAGCGATGTCCCGACGGGCGACATGATCATGATGCTCCACGTCAACCGGAACATCCATATCGATCACATTGAGCCCTCGGCGCCGGAAGGTGTAAAGGCCGACTGGCTGTACCCAGAGGACTTCGCCATCTATGGCGATTCCACGGTAGCGCCGCCCGATACGGTGGCCTTCCTCATCCTGCAGAGCATGGCGCCGCGCGAAGAACGTTCCTTTGACGTCGTGCTCACGGCCTATCCGGATGGATACGGCAAGGGAATTGTCTTCGTCCCGGCCATCGGTGCCGTCGTATGGTGGGCAGCCGCCGGCCTGACGACCGCCTACGTCACGGACATGACCTTCAACGTGGTGGAAGAGTCGTTCGCGCGGACCGACGGCGCCCGTGCGGTCATCAGTGAGGCGTTCCGCAAGACGAACGCCAAGTGGTTCAGCTTTGAAAAACCGGCCACCGAGTTGGCGAAGGACCTGGCCCTGACGTGGGGGCAGGGCATCATCGGCGGTACGTTGGGCACGGCCGCGGTGGTAGCCGTCAAGGTCGGGGAGGGGCTGTTCAACTGGTTCGCGGCCATTGCCTGCGGCGGGGACCGCTATGTGAACGGTCGCCAGACCATCAGCGCCTGCATTGACAAGCCGGTCGAAAAGGTTACCTCATGGGATCCCAACGAAAAGGTCGGGCCTACGGGATACGGTCCGGGCGGGCATATGACCAGCGCCCAGCGCATGACCTATCAGATCCTGTTCGAGAACAAGGCCGAAGCCACGGCACCGGCGTGGAAGATCGTGATTGACGATACGCTGTCCGCCGCTTTCGATGCCAGCACGGCGCGGTTCGAAGGCGCGTCGCATGAGGGGTTCTCCTTCACCGTCGACGGCCAGGCCCTGCATTGGGAAATCACGGGCATTGAGCTGCCGCCGAACGTAACGCCTCCCGAAGGCGAGGGATACGTCTCCTTCTCGGTCGAAACCGTTCCGGGACTGGCCTCGGGCACCCCGCTCGAAAACCGGGCCGTCATCGTGTTCGATTTCAACCCGCCCATCATGACCAATACGTTCGTGAACACGCTGGACTTCCAGCCGCCCGTGACCACCATGGAGCCGCTGCCGGCCACGGTGACCGGCGGGGAACTGGTGGTCCGCTGGACCGCGACGGACGGTGACGGTGAATCGGGGGTGCACTCCACGAACCTGTTCATGTCGGTGGATGGCGGTGCCTTCCAGTCGGTGGGCGCCACGACGCCCGGTTCAGGCGCCACGTCCATGGCGGTTCCGGTTTCACCCCTGCATGAGTACCGGTTCTACGCCCTGTCGAAGGACCACGTAGGTAACGTGGAAACCGTGCGTCCGGCGCTGGCCACGGTCAGCGTGGTGAGCGGCGTGGCAACAGACAGCGGTGAGCAGCCCATTGAATTCGCGCTCGGACAGGCGTGGCCGAACCCGTTCAATGCCATGACCTCCATTGCCTACTCGGTGCCCGAAAGCGGTCGCACGCGCCTGGTCGTGTACGATGCCGTCGGCCGTCGCGTAGCCACGCTGGTGGACGGCGAGGTCCTGCCGGGCCGGTACAGTGTGCGCTGGGATGCCGGCAACGTCGCCAGCGGCGTCTACTTCTACCGCCTCACCCAGGGCTCGCGCGCCGAGTCCCGCCCGGTGGTGTTGTTGAAGTAGGGGAGACGGGGGCTCAGTTGCTTTACAAATACGTTTGTATACAAATACGATTGTATACAAACGTGTTTGTAATGCAGACGGAAGCGTCAGGTCTATCCCTTCCGTTGGCTCTTGATTTCGGGGCTGAGGATCTCCTCAAGGTAGACCTCAAGCGCAGCGGCCCAGTGGGCGTCGCGTGGATCCGCGGTGATGAGGATGAGCTGGGCACCGTCCATTGATTCCAGCCCGGACATTTTACCCCCCGTGTTATCCTGGATGTGCTCGAAAGCGCGTTTTCTCGCGTTGGTGAAATGGCGGCCGACCTTGATCACGTTGCTTCCGTCGGTCCAGACATAAACTCCGGGCCGGTAAACCCGTGGATCATTGGACGTTCGGGCATCGGACGGCTCCAGCACCAGGAACTCAAACTTGTGGGCCAAAGGACCGAACTCGCGGTTGAAGGCGAGTTTAACGCGTTGTACGGCCGTATTCATGTCATTGCTCGTTTGGCAAGAACTTCTGCCTGCGAGAAAAGCGCCATTTCCAGATCGTATAAGCGGAAATCGCGCGATGTATAGGTTCCAAGCAAGCGCAGGTAGTCGCCATAGGCTTTATCCCGCACAATCCGTCTCCAGGTGTGGGGAGCAGAGCACAGTTTTTTGACGGCGAATTCCGGGCGCGTTGAAAACCCACGCTTCCGTGATTGACTCCAGTCTCCCGTGGTCTTGTTTCGACCGGGCACGTACGGAAACGCCAGTCCACCCGTGACACCCGACAGCAATTGAATTGCATTCAAACTGACCGCCACTCTGGCATCATAAATGGCGTGGGAGTGAGGGTCTGCAATGGCCAGTACCTTGGAAAAGCTGGCAATTCCCTGAAGTGGTGTCTCTGGTCTACTGCTGGACATGCGCACCAGGTAACCATCAAGTGTGGCGGGCTTGTTACCACGGATGCCGCCCCAATCCTTGACTATCCATTCCAAAAGTTCGCGTCGACGATCTGGATTGCGTTGCCAGTGTTCATTCAAGGCATGTTTCAGGGCAACGTTTCGCTCATACGAATTGCGTCCAGCAACATTGTTCACAAATGTGGCACTTGATAGAGGGATGTCCCAATCATACGTGTCGGGAAGAGCCGGTACGCCGAGCCCGGAAAACAGTCCTTGGCCATGGAAAAACTTGTGGAACGCGTCGTGATGAGTCATTTCATAAAATTGGTTGAAGGAATGCGTATTCCGTCCTGAATACCTGCAGGATCCGCCCATCTCCAGCCGCAATAAACGCCTTTCTCATTATAGTAGTCATGATGTTCTCCGTACTTGCGGATGGATGAGACCCGAGTATAGCCATTGTGTTCTTCCGCGTAGCAAGGCTCGTCGAGTCGTGGAGAAGAAAGCGCGTAACAGGTTCCATAGATTGCCCGGTACACGTCTTTCTTTCTGACAGCTTTGCTTAATCTGATTCGGAATACTGGCGCAGGGTATCCTTCCAAGCGACCCTTCAAGACACGCAAGCCGAATTCAGCATCGGGAAAATCATCTTCCTGAAAGTTCAGAATGCCGTCATACAGGACCTCGATCTCTACAATTGTGGCATCCTGGCTGTCCTCTTCTTCCATTTCCCAAGCATTCCAGACAATGCTCAAGCTCAAATTATCACGCAGGTGACGCAACTCTTCAGTCGTGAAGTCATCCAGGATGCAGTCCCACTTGCGCATGGGTATCCGGATGATGAATTGATCGGATCGGCGCAGTTTCTTGCTCATGGGTCAGAGGTCTTGGACAGGAAGAGTACCGGCGGTTTTCATCAGCGGACTTTCTCAAGCTGTCCAATCTTCTCCCAATCTGGATTGGCCTTCAGGACGACGGCAATCATCATAATGTCGTTGCCGGGAGCCATGCTGCTGGCCAAGCGCATATCGGCGGTAATCTGATCGGGAGTGAGCTTGTACATGCCGCCAGCTGCAGCATCGACCACCAGACCGGGCAGACCGCCGAAAACAAGGTTGCCCCACACCCAGCCGCTGGTCTTGCGCGTCAATGTGGTCTCGAACAGCTGATACCCATCCAACTCAATCTGGATGAAGTGGGTGCTTTTTCGTTTAAGATCGAGAACGGCGGGCGTCGTTCCCATCTGTTGACCGTTGACCTTGATGGTGGCCTGGCTCGGCGTGCTTGATATGCCTATATCCTGCGTGGTGCCCTGCATGATGGTTCCGCAACCGAAAAGGAGGAAGGCCGAAAGGAGGGAGACGGAAAAGCGTGTCATGGTCATGACAATGGCCGTGGTTTGGTGAGTGATGAATGCCTAGCGTAAGACCCCGGGTGTGCAGGATGGCTTCACACCAGCGGGCAATTATTGTTGATGTTTCCAGTTTTCCAGGACAGCACGTCCCTTTCTTGAAAGGCGATATCGCTGCTGGACGCTACGCGTTAATTATGGTATGGTCATTCCAATGAGGCCGCTTTCCCGATCCGGCGGCCTGGGACGCCGAATAAACAGCGCTCCGATCCATCCCTTTACTTCCGGTCATAATGCCTTCGTCCGGTGGAAAGAGGTACGTCTTGGTGGTTTTCGGAGCACTGACGTCTATGACGCACTGAGAAGGTGCGCTGCTCTCAGACTTGGGCGCGTCTGAACTCCGAAGACGCTCCGCTCCTCAATTACGTCTCCCAGAGAGGTGCCACAGGCAAATGTGAGGCTTTGTGCCTTTCGAAGAGTGGCTGGGAGCTTGTTATTGATTCCCCGACGGAATTCAACGCAGCGCTGATTGCTCGTATCAAACAGACGATACAGATCTTCCAGCTGATGTTTCCAGATGAGGAGGCCTCGGGAGGGGTGGAGAAGTTCGTCGACGGTGGGAACCGAGACGAAGCCCGTATTATCGGTGCAACGTGGTTCTCCGACGAGGAGCGTCAGAAAGTACGTATCCAAAGCGAAGACGAGGTCCCAGAGTCCCCGGGGATCGCTTTTCGAAATGTGTTCCGACAACACGCAGGGGCCAATTGCAATGGGTGTATCACTCAAATAGCCTTCCAGCACACCGACTTCCAGGTCCGTATAGGCGGCATACCCATATTTGAACGACAGAGGATCTTGGATTTCGGGAAAGATGTGCCGAGTCATTTTTGGCTCTTCAGCCGTCTGCCAAACCTGCTCTTTGATGCTCTTGCCGTTCACGGTACCAGAGAGGTTGCTTTAAAAACCTGCTCTGCCGAACGCAGAACTGCGAGTGTGGCTTTCATGTCCAGAACACCAGTGGAGTCAGTGACCCGGTAGTCGCCTCCCATCAGCGCGACCGTCATCGCCTCGCCGACCCTGCGGCGATCGGGACGAATGACATCGACTCCGTGATCTTCGGCCGCTCTGAGGAGGTGAGACATCCATTCATCGCGCACCTGTCTCCGGTTCGAGGCCTCATCTACATTTATCTTGAAGACGAGCCTATTCTCCTCAAGCTGCATGTATTTGTTCGATGCTCCGTCTCTACGGCCATGCCACCAGAACCCCCAGAAGCCACCCCTCGGATTCGCCACATGTCCCCATTTCCCGTCAATACCAAGGCGCTGCAGTTCACAGAAGAATCCTTGCCATGCGAACCAATTCCAGGTACTGATCGGGGCGGTTCGGAATGCATTTACCTTGGCATCAAGCTGTTCCAGATGGCGACGGAAATCTTGGACAATAGCATTTCCGCATTCTTCTGGATAGGTACTGAGAATGTCGAGCAGTTGCTCCCGCCCGAGAACCTTGTATCCTGACTTCTTCACCGTCTCGTAGGAGCCTTGCTCATGGGTTTGTATGTAGACGGGCAGGATGCTGTCTGCTGAGGTGCCCTTTCCGACGAGCGCATTGACATAGCGAGCAAGTTGATCCGAGTGTTCCGTAGTGCCGACTTTGTCCTCAATGCATATGTGGATATCATCGTTTACCGCGATGAGAACGTCGATATTCTCGTATTGCCGATTGACTTCCACGCTGGAAAGCTCTGCCGGAAGTGGTCGGTCGTGAAGCCGGAACAGCGTCGCCAGAAATTCACGGCCGAGTGCGGTGAGTTGCTGATCATCCGCGTCGTTCTTAGGATCAGCCCACGCGGCAAGCCAGCACAACATGGCATCCTGAGAAAGCTCAGACGTAGCGTAGTGGAACAGGTTGGGTCGGGTCATTTCGAACGTTCGGTGCATGTGGTACGGGTTAGCGAGAAAGGTCCCTGTTCAAGGTATGTTTTTCAGCAGACTGCAGGCCATAGTAGGGAAGGGGTGTGCAGAATAGCTTCAGACCACTCGGAAAATGTGAGGTAACACGTGGGTATTCAGGTCCAGGTTGGGCGGGAATGGATCGGCGTGAAGGTGAACTAAGGAGCGAGATACCTCGTGGCTCCCATCAATTCGTACTATCCGGATATTCGGGATAGTTGCGTAGGGGCGAGTTCTCCTTCCACCTCAATATTGGATAAGTGCTCATTTACAGAAGGAACGACACCTGGAAAAATTCAGCAATCAGTCTCCAGGACAGCCAGACCGTCTGACCTTCAACGCAAAGTGCAGGCGGCTTGCTCAGTCGCGGAAGCTGATGATCTGTCCTTCGGGCAGGTCTGGTCGTGTTATCGATTCAGCCATCTACTAATCTCTTCTCCAATCCACAAATGAAACCCGCGAAAGAATAAGCGCCTTTCCGAATTGGGACACGGGCCGTGTTTATACTGATACGTACCGCGTCTCCACGTCACGTGCTCCTTGCCAAGTAATAGGGTGTGGGTCACGTAAACGGGGACGAGATGACGTAAATGACAGGTCCAGGTGTGAAGCCGCATTGCACACATGTGCTTGTACGTTCGTGCCAACAAACCGAACAAGCCATGTTCATGCTACCGCCAAAATTCCATTTCCAGCGTCCCGTCGCTGTTTTCCTGTTCATTGTACTCGGACTCATGATTGGCCCGAGTGAAGTCCGCGGACAGGAATCACAAGGCACAGGCAACACCATCGAAGAGGCGGACACGCCGTCGTCAGTCTCTGAGCTGATGGCATTTGCATCGTCCGCTTCAGGGCTTTCGGCCACGCCGGACACCCTGCTGGCCGCTTTCACAGGAGGGATTTTCATTGGCAGCCTCGTTTTCCAGTCGGGAGCATCACTGACGAACCTGTTGAGCGTACCGGTAACTATCACCTACGTCCGTCAGCGCAACCACCTGGGCAACGTCAATGCGGAATCGGCCTTTGACAAGGTGGTCCTTCCGGGACAGTCGAATGGCTTCACCGTCTCGTACAACTTCATCCAACCCACTCAGGAGCAGTTTTCCGAATTCGAGTTGGAGTTCACGGTGAGCACGCCCACGGGACAGATCGTACATACCTACAAGAACAATGCGTTGCAATCTCTCGGTCTTTCGGACATTTCGATGGATGCCGGACGTCCCGACACACTGAGTCTTCAGTCGACGTTCCGGAATGGGACAGCACCATTTTCCTACAGCATCCAAAAAAGCAGACCGGGTGCCGTGGGTCATGTTTTTGACGGTGATGGCGTCATCTTCACGCCAAGTACGAGTGGTTCAACCGGCATTACGATTTCTGCGACCGATGCCGCGGGAGATTCCGAAACCGCTCATTTCATCTTGACGGCCGAGTCCGTGCCCACGGCGACCGATGATGAGGTCCAGGTCAATGAAGATGAGTCGGTGGAAATCCTCGTCCTACAAAACGATGTCGACCCGGATGGTCTGGAGCTGTCCGTGGCCGCTGTCCTGACGCCGCCTGTGCACGGCGCCGCTCAATTCACGTCAACGACACTGACGTATACACCTGAAGCCAACTACCACGGCCGGGACAGCCTGCAGTACCAAGTAACCAACGGAGCACGGTCAGCCTCCGCCTGGCTGCGTATTGAGATCACCTCCGTGAACGACATACCTGTCATCACGACCACTACGCTGCCAGATGCCCAGGAGGCAGAGCCGTATTCGTTTCAAGTGGTCGCCACAGACATCGATGGAGACACCATTACGTTCCAGTCAGCAGGACTGCCAGCGGGCCTGACCCTGGACAATGCCGGTCTGATCGCTGGAATGCCATCCAGTGTAACGGCGGGTGAGCACGCCGTTGACGTTACGGCATCTGACAGCGAAAGCTCAGCGTCCGCATCATTTATGATGACCGTCCAACCGCCCCGACCTGTCCCGACCGCCGTTGCCGATACCGTGACAACAAACGAAGACGTCCCCGTGACGTTCAATGTTTTGACGAACGACCACAACCCCAACGGAGATATCCTTACGGCCGTCATAACACAGGAACCACTGAATGGGACGCTACTGGAGCTTGGATCCGGACTAATGCAATTCACTCCGGCTGCGGATTTCAACGGATCAGACGGACTCAGATATTCTTTACAGGACACCAGAGGGAACGCGGATACCACCGATGTCATCCTTGTCGTGTTGCCCGTCAATGACCCGCCAACGGCTGCTGATGATACCGGGCTCGTAGTTTCTGGAGATACCACTACCATTGACGTATTGGCTAACGACACGGACCCGGAAAATGACCCGCTGACTATTACCATTTCCAGAGGGCCTTCAGAAGGGCAAGCGTGGGTAGATGCTGAAAACCGCGTGGTGTATACCGCTCCGAATCCCTTCGAGGGCGCCGTGGAGTTGACCTATACAGCCAGTGATCCGGATGGACTGACAGACACGGCCACTGTGACGATCACGGTCATACAGGCCAACAGGCCGCCAACAGCCTCGGAGATGTACATCCCCCAGCCCGGTCAGCCCCTGGTCCTGTCCGGATCCGAAACGTCACGGGTCGTTTTCGCATGGACTGAATCCGTCGATCCTGACGGAGACGATGTCTCGTATCGCTGGCGACTATTCGAAAGTCTGACAGTCAGCCTTGCGCTTCGTACCCGACACGAACCATTTGCATTCTTTGAAACGGACATGGCGTTCATGCTGGCGATTGTCGATTCGTTGAATGGCGGCTCCGGAGCGGATGTCACGCTGTTCCAATCGGTCGATGCGCTTGCGGGGCTCGATACCACATCTTCGGGTCGGACGCCGCTCTTGGTCCAACGGGGCGTATTTATTGGCATAGACCCCGACGTGCTGCCCGATGAGTTGACCATCGGAACGCCATATCCAAACCCGACCGGTGGCCAGGCCTATCTGGACGTTCGCGCCCCTGGATCCACTGTTATCCAGATGTCGGTATTTGACATACTGGGTCGGGAGGTGTCGGGTGCTGGTGGGGAACATGCCATCACAGCCGGATCGAACCGCCTTCCCATATCCGTCGGTAGGCTGCCACGCGGGCTCTACGTTCTTGAAATGGCCCTTGGCGATAGACAGCGAGAGGTCAGGTATCTCGTCCGGCTATAACTAGACAAGGAATTCGGAGGCGATTCCGCATGAGAGTATTAAGTCCAAATACAGCATAACTGCCGTTGGTACCGTCTCAATGAACAATCATCAGTCTACTTTCCATATGTCCAGAAATTGTGCTGCGTACTATGTACGAACCAGGGGGAACATGGCTGAGGTCTACCGTGACAACATCCGTCGAATATTCGATTTCTGAGGTCCATACGCGCCGACCGAGTACGTCAAATACCTCCAAGGTTGACTGTCCTCGCGAAACGTTGCCCAGAAAAACATTTGCATGGCCCTTGGACGGATTAGGATAAACTGCGAATTGACTGAATCCCTGTGCTTCTTGTTCGGGTCTTCATTTGAGCGTGTGGGTGGCGTAGTTTAGCCAGCATGAGGGACAAAGACCTGTACGCCCGCATTTTGGGCCTCGAAGCGCCTTGGCACGTGACCGAGGTTGACCTCCGAAGAGAGCATGCGTATTCCGGTCGAA